>CAYMGZ010000196.1:0-5707 GCA_964390095.1 uncultured Lachnospiraceae bacterium
GCGCCCTTGGAACATGAATGGCAAGAATAATGTCTTCCCCTACTTCATAAGTTTCTACATCATAATCCGTCAAAAGGTTCACATTTACTTTTTTCCTGTTATTAATTGTATTCCATAAATCTTTTTTTAACTTTTCCACATCTTTAAGGCCAGTAGTCATAAAAGATCCATCCGCCTGCTCGACCACCCCCAAAAGAATCATCCCGCCATAACAATTTGCCATAGCAGAATATGTATCCCACAAGCTATCCGGCAGACCACCCCTTGCTTTTTTGACTTCCAGACGGTTATCTTCCCTGTATTCATCAAATTTCCTAATATCAAACTTCATCTACGCCTTCCCTCCACCACTGCATTTCCTACATTATACCCAAAAGCCTCCAAAGTATCAACCAAATCTTCCCTATCAATCCCCAAAACCACACAAACAAATCCCCGCTGCCATCTTCTAACCAAATTCTAAGAATTCCCCCCTTGTAATTTCAAAATCATTGTGATATTATTTTGATATCAAATTAAAACATCCATAGGAAACACCCCTTCCCGCACGCCACACCTAACGCGTGGCGGAAACAGCACAAGGGGAACCAGATATCCTACATAACCCTGTGGATGGCACGCCGCAACTGCGGCAGAAAGAGAGGGTTTTATGAGTGAGAAAATTTTGGAAGGGAAAAAACACGGGATGCGGATGCTCCTGCTCGGGCTGCTGATCTACATCGCTGACATCGCACTGTTCGCAACCAGCGTTGGGCGCATGGCAAAGACACAATCCCCGGCGAACATCGCGGTACTGGTTATCAGTATCATCATCTTCCTCTTTACATGGATCATCTTCTGCGGGCTTAAAATCTTAAAACCACAGGAAGCACTGGTTCTGACATTATTCGGAAAATACATCGGAACGCTCAAGGACAACGGCTTTTACTGGGTCAACCCGTTCTGCGGGAGCGTGAACCCGGCCGCAAAGACAAGGCTGAACCAGAGCGGGGATGTAAGCGACCCTACAAGGTCTCTGGTACATGGGAACGCGGCAGTGGACGGCATGCAGATCAACATAGTGTCCAACAAACTTTCGCTCAAGATCATGACCTTAAACAACAGCCGCCAGAAGATCAACGACTGCCTCGGCAACCCGGTCGAGATCGGCATTGCAGTCACATGGAAGATCGTAGATACTGCCAAGGCCGTGTTCAACGTGGACAATTACAAAGAATTCCTCTCCTTACAGTGTGACAGCGCCCTGCGCAATGTCGTCCGCACCTACCCATATGATGTATCCCCAAACGTAGACACAACCGGGGATGGCGTGGCGGACGAAGGAAGCCTGCGTGGCTCAAGTGAGATCGTTGCCGCGAAAATCCGTGACGAAATCCAGAAACGCGTGGAGGAAGCCGGCATCGAAGTTGTGGAGGCACGGATCACCTACCTTGCCTACGCCCCGGAAATCGCTGCCGTCATGCTGCAGCGCCAGCAAGCTTCCGCCATCATTGACGCAAGGAAAATGATCGTGGACGGCGCGGTCGGCATGGTGGAAATGGCGCTTGCGCGTCTGAACGAAAACGATGTCGTGAAACTGGACGAGGAAAGAAAGGCAGCGATGGTATCCAATCTGCTGGTGGTCCTTTGCGGGAACCGCGATGCCCAGCCGATTGTAAATTCCGGAAGCCTGTACTGATATGGCAGACAACAAAAAACAAGTCCCCCTGCGCCTTTCACCGAAATTGTACGATGCCATCGCTGCCTGGGCGGAGGACGATTTCCGCTCGGTAAACGGCCAGATCGAATATCTGCTGACGGAATGCGTGCGGCAGAGAAAGAAAAACGGGAAATATGTGCCGGATGAGCTTGATGTGCCGCCGGAATTGGATATCAAATAAAATTGACCAACAAAGTAAAGAAAAAGCGTTTTCCGGCCTGACGGATGGGCGGAAAACGCTTTTATTTTCGCAAAATCCAGTTCATTCGCTGCAATAGTAAACCAAAGGCTTGGAATTATCATAAAAAATCCATATCTGACCCGCCGCCAAAAGCAGGCAGACAACCATCCCTACAACGATGCAACACTTGATTCAGATAGGATTCAATCTCTTTTTGCTCCATCCGCACCTCCTTTTTTCAGCGTTTCCACACTGTCAATCCCCAAAATGTTAAAAATCCCTTGTGTGATCTGACAATATTCCGCCCGGATTGCCTCCAGGTATCTCTTTCCCTCTTCCCCCAAATGGTAATATACGCGGGTTCTTCTTACTCCAACTTTTTCCTGTCTGTCTGTTATCACCTTTTTTTCAAGTAAGCGGTAAAGAGTGGGGTATAGAGAACTTTCCGCAAGTACATACAAACCGTTACTCCGCGTTGCCAGTTCCTGTGAAATCTGATACCCATACATATCGCTATCCTGCAGCAGTGTTAGAACTAGCACTTCAACCGTTCCGCGTTTGATGCCTTCCGATAAAGCCATGTGTTATCTCCTATTCTTGCATTTTTCTATAAAGCGACCTTAACATCATAACAGCCGTATTATTTTTTGTCAACACCATTCTCTTTTTCCCAGGTCTCAACTGTAATAAGTTCCTCGTTGACCTGTTCCTTTTCCCCTGTATTGTCATACTCAATCCATACCTCATATGAGCGGACAGCATTTTCTGAATTCCGATGTACAAACCATATCACTTCTGCCGCCACTGTCAGCACACCGACAATGACCACTGCTAGCACAATCCTCTTAGTTCGCTGCGACTGCCTTATCATCTTCCGCCTTTCCCCATCTTCCATTGCCAGTATGTAACTGTACCCGAATGTCTCCGGAGCACCAAAATGCCCTATGATTTCTGCGATCGTGCAATCCGGATTCTGCTCCTGAAAATCCAAGAGGTTTCCTTCCAACTCCGGATCCAATTTCTTCCAAAACGAGTGCGGACAGTAGCGCTTCACCTTTTTCAGATAAGCCCTGATCTCTTTTTGCTTCATCCACGCCTCCCTTCCATCCCTGCATCTATGCGGGTTTATGCCTGTTTAAGTTAAGACAAAGTAATTTTAACCCTGTTGTTTTCCTGTGTCAATACTATTTATTAAAAGTTATTGTTGACAAATCAAAAATCGTTTCGTATAATAAGGATGCGTTCAAATATAATTTGTGGAATGGATATACCTTTGCACTGGATACCCGCTACGAACCTTATCTGAGCGCTTGGTGGCCACGCAAATTTGCAGAAGAAGGGGAAAGCACATGGCTCGATTTGGATGGCGATGGCATATCCGAAAAAATCAATTATAGTTTTGTAACACATGAAAGTTCACATAGTTACGATTTTCTGATTAACATCAATGGCACAGGACACGAACTTGGATTTCATTCCGAACTTAATCCTGCGCTCTACACCGCCTCCCTTGATGGGAAGGGGTTGGCAAATCCTCGCATTGGATTATGGTGTCGGACGCAGCCAGGATTGGGTAGTGTTCCAATATGAAAACGATAGTTTGCACAAGTCTGGATATTTTTTTGGCGGAACATATCAGAAGATCGAAAATGAGGAAGAAAATGTTTATATCTCCACTGGCTCTTGTTATCCGTTGCAACGCGATTCTTTCGAGCAAAAACAAAAATTTTCCAGTGGCATTCTATCTGAAATAGCACGGGATTATTATGAATTTACGGCCCTATACCAAGACTTTGCAAATGAAGCACCCCATCGCAATGTTATAACAGTAAAAAGGACAATTGATTTATATTTTCAAAAAATGGAACGGAAACTTTTCCTCTCACAGAAGGAAGCCATGTGATATTTCTTGGAAGTGATTTCAAAGAATGGATTCTAGTCAAAAATACAGAAACGGACGAACAAGGATGGCTGCGGGTAAAGATGGAGGATAAATCTGCGCATTATTGCATCTTAACGGATGGCAGCGAAGTGGCGAAGGAACTTTTGTTTGATGGTCTGATAGATTATGACTAGGCACAATAATTCATTTTTATAAATATACTGTTTTATAAAGCATGGCAGATTTTTAACTATGAAAGGACTTCCCCATACTTCCCCTTATATTTTGCATGGTCAAAAGCCCCGCAAGTTGCTCCATTTCCTCCATGCTTCTGACTTTTTCATTGTTTTATAAATCCCCCTCGCACTCATCTCAACCAATGGCCCACGCATCATATCACCTACACCTTTTTGCATATTACCATAGTACAACGGTAATTTATAACAAAACCTTTTCTTTGCACTATTTTGCACCTAAATGCACCATTTCACAATCTTTCCTCCCTCTATCCCAAAAAAACTTGTACTTGTTTCTACAATCGTAGTATAATAAAACCAGCCGCCATCCACGGCAAAAACCCTTTTTTTTCGCCATTCTTTGCGCAGGATGGCGAAATATACCCGTTTTTTCGGTGAAAAGATCCGATCTTTTGATACTATTTACTAGATTATATTGTTGACAATGATCAAATAATGTCGTATAATTGTGGTGTACCAATAATAGGGTGCGGGTGGAATCAATGCACCACCATACACGGGGTCTCAGGCAGCCTTTTGTAACCGACAAAGATAAGCGGAAAGGTCAAAATAGAGAATGGGAGGGGCTGTCTGGCCAGACTGCCCCCAGCCGGATGGCAACCGCAAGCTTCACCATCCGGCCGGGGGCAGTTTTTTGTCCTTTCTTATGACAGTTTTTTATTATCCTTTTTTACATTGCGCTATTTACCGCTACCACAAGCGCCGCGATGGAACTCTTGATAATATCCTCATCAATCCCCACACCCCAGAACGTTTTCCCGCCGGATACGATCCCAACGAACGCGGCTGCTTTTGACGAGGATCCTGATGAAACCGCGTGTTCCTCGTACTCCGTCAGCCGGTATTCCATCCCGAAATGTTGTTTTAATGCATTGCTCACTGCGTCAAGCCGCCCGTTGCCGGATGCCGTGACTATCTGCCGCCCTTCGCTGCACATGACCGCCCTGTCCCTTTTGGCATCCGCCACAGCGCCTTCTGCCCCCTGACTTTCCCCGCCGCATGCAATCGTCACCTCTGCCGTAATGCCGCCTGTCTGCCTGAAATGGCATTCCGGGATGTCAAAGACCGGGCGTGGGTTCACGTAAGTGTCCAAAAAAATCCGGTAGATTTCCTCCGGGGAAAGTTCCTTATGCCCTGCATCCGAAGCCGCCTTCACGAGCACACGCACCCCATCCCGCATTTTATCCGGCAGCGGGATGCCGAAATTCTGCTTTAAGATAAATGCAATGCCGCCTTTGCCGCTCTGGCTGTTGATGCGGATCACGTCCGACTCATATTCGCGCCCGACATCCTTTGGGTCAAGGGGAAGATACGGAACTGCCCATTTCCCCGGATGGGCTTCCCGCCAAGCCATGCCCTTTGAGATCGCATCCTGATGTGAGCCCGAAAATGCGGTGAATACAAGCGCCCCGGCATATGGCGTGCGCTCCTGCACCTTCATCCCGGTCAGCCGCTCATATTTTTCCCGGATGGCCGGGATATCCGAAAAATCAAGCTGCGGGCCCACACCGTGGCAGACTAAATTCATGGCAAGCGTCACCACGTCCACATTCCCCGTGCGCTCCCCGTTGCCAAACAAGGTGCCCTCCACGCGGTCAGCCCCCGCCAATACCCCAAATTCCGCATCACTGATCCCCGTTCCCCGGTCATTGTGCGGATGGACACTTAAAATAATGCTTTCCCGGTTC
>CAYMGZ010000197.1:0-5682 GCA_964390095.1 uncultured Lachnospiraceae bacterium
AGGAGTACGGTGCCGCGATCGCCTTGATATAGGCAAGGCCGCCTGCCTGTTCCGCCGGGAAAAATTTTACAAAATCAAGGCCGAGTTCCATCGCCTGTTCAATCTGGCTGCCGTTGGCAACACCCGGTGTAAACGGAACCCCTTTGTCCAGACAATGCTTTACAACCGCCGGGTTCAGCCCCGGTGCCACACAGAATTTCGCGCCTGCCGCGATGGCCTTATCACACTGGTCGATTGTGAGAACCGTGCCCGCGCCGACAAGCATATCCGGGTACGCTTCCACCATCTGCGCAATCACCTTGTCCGCACCTGCCGCGCGGAAAGTCACCTCTGCACAGTGGATGCCGCCGTCATACAGCGCTTTCGCGAGGTTCACCGCATCGTCCGTGTTTTCCAGTTTGATTACCGGGACGATACCCGTGCATTCCATTTGCTCTTGAAATTTTTTGTTGTCCATTTTATTTTTCCTCCTAATTTTTTATTCTATATACTTTTTATTGGCCATCCTGTTTTTATTGACCGAAAAAAGCCCAAATTTGTTAAAAAATCCCAACCGCCCGCAAGACTGTCACATAAATAAAAATCGTCACGGTGCTGATTAGGCTTGTCCAGACAACAAGCTGCCCCGCAAGCTCGTCATCCCCATCCATCTCCTTCGCCATGACCGCGCTTGCAACCGCAACCGGTGTCGCAAAAACCCCGATGAAGGTGGCGAAATGTTCGCCGCTAAAATGGGGAACAACCAAATTACGGATCAGGTAAGCGACGGACAACCCAAGCGTGGGAACCGCGACAGTCCGTATTACCGTGCCGAAAACAATTTCCTTCCACAGCTTTGCCACCGCCGAAAATTCAAACCGCCCACCAAGGACAATCAGGGCAAACGGTGTACAGATGGATTTGACATTTTCCAGGGCCTTGTACAAAAATTGGATGTCACGCAGCCGAAAACCAATCCCCCACCGGGTCAAAAGCTCACGGATGCCGAGTGTTACAAGACCAAGCAAAGTCGCAATGATCAGGGGGTTTTTTATGATCCCTGCCAGTATTTTTTTTACAGGGACCCTGCCTACATCGCCGCGCTCTTTTTTTACATCTTTTCCCAATTCCCCGTCCGTGACAGTACCATGCCCTTCCGTACCATCGCCATGGAATACCGTGAGGATAACCACGCTCAGCACATTAAAGAGCGGCACACAAAACGCTGACATGATGCCCGCCGCCGCACCCTTTTCCCCAAAAAGCGACGAGGCGAGCGGCAGGCCGATAATCGCGTAATTGGAACGGAACATGGACTGGATCAGCACACCGCGCTTTGCGTTATCCTTTGTAAAAACACAGGTCACGGCAATTGCAAGGAAAAAAATTATAAAAATCGCCACAACACCGTACAATACAAACGTAAAATTGACTTCCCTTAAACTGCCAATCCCATAGACATTGTAAAAAAGCAGCGCGGGAATCAGCACCCGGAACGTGAATTTATTTCCAACATCAAGGAAGTTTTGGTTTAGCATCCCGACCTTTTTTAGCAGATAACCTAAAACAATCATCAAAATAATCGGAAATATCGCGTTCGCGGCGAAAATAAATGCATCAATCATATTACCTCATATCCTGCCGCCATCCCTAGGCTAACAAATCAAGCGGAAAATATTCCCGCAGATACCCGACCGTCGCGCGGACCATGCGGGCAAACAGCTCCCTCGCGTCATGCAGCGAAAGTGTTGCGCAAAGCGGCTGGTTGATAAAAGCTTCAAAAATCTCGTCCAAGTTGCGGTGTTTGATCCCATAGTACATGTTCTCAATGTTCTGCGCATTCCGCAGCACCAAGGCGCTGACCGCTTTCGGAAGCGGTTTTGCCACGATTGGCTTTACGCTGTCGCGGGAAAACACACAGTTTGTCTCAACGACCGAGCCAAGCGGCATGTCCGCCATCTGCCCGGCATTCACCGTATTTGCATTGGAAACCATCGGCGGAACCACCCCAAGCAATGCCTTCATCAGCTCCACAATCTCCTCATCACTATGCTTTACCACAACCGGTTCTTCCCCGCTTGCAATGCGCTTTGACAGGTTGATTTTATTGATCCGGTCCTGCTTGCGGAACGCTACAGTGGTCAGGTGGTACAGCCATTTTTCCGCGTCCTGCCCATCCTTTATATACCATGCATTATTCATGAATTCCACAAGATGCCTGTCACCTGCTGCCGCAAGCACGCCAAAACGCCGGAACAGATCCATCTTCACTTTATTCCCGTAACGGAATGGGTTTTGGCGGAAATCGTCCGGCGCAACCCCGGGATGTTCACAGTATCCCTTTTCATAAAAACGGTCAATAAATTCCGGCAGGATTGCAAGCATATCCGTGCCATTGTAATTTGCCTCGGTAATCCACGTAAAATGATTGACCCCGCAGGCATCGATATACATTTCATGCCGGTCCGGGCGCGGGATGCCAAGAAGCTTTTGTGCCACACAGCATAAAAATTCCTGTGCATGGAATACCTCATGGCAGCACCCGAACGCCTTGATTCCCGGAAAAACATCATAAAGTGTTTTCGTGCAGGCCGTCATGGGGTTCGTAAGGTTGATCACCCACGCGTCCGGGCAATATTCCCGGATGGCACGCGCAAACCCTTCATAAATCGGTACGGTGCGCATGGCGCGCAGAACGCCGCCTGGTCCCACCGTGTCACCCACGGATTGGTAAATCCCGTATTCTTCCGGGAGATGCACATCGCTCTCCATCTCATCAAACGTTCCCGGCAGGATGGAGCACGCCACGAAATCCGCCCCGGAAAGTGCTGCGCCAAGCTCCGTATAAACCTTGTAATCCCATCGGGAAACCGTTTCCGGCGACTCGTTGATCCTTGCACCAATTTGCCGGTTTAATTCGGCAGCCGAAACATCGATATCATAAAGGGCAATCTCCCCGCAGATCTCCGCAGAGAGTGCCAGGTCAGTCATGAATACCCTCGCCCAGGCTTTCGAGCCGCCGCCAATATACGCAATCTTAATTTTTTTTACCCCATGCCCCACACGGACCAATCCCCCTTTTTCATTGTGGCGGCATCAATCCACCGCCTGCCGCTTCACTTCCGTATAACACAACACAAATGGCGCGACACCTTTTGCGTCATTTTCCACGACCGGCTCGGAGATATAATATTCATAACTCCCGTCGCGGCGGCGGTTTTCCTCCGGTCCAAGACCTGCCACAAGGCAGATCCCACCCAAATCCAATTCCCCGCCGGCACGGATGTTCAAATATTTTCCACAAATACCGTCAAAAGTCTTTTTCCCCATCGCCGCGTATTTTGTATCTAACACCCCAAGCCTCGCACCCTTTAACATCGCGTAGGCAACCATGCTGCTCCCGCTCGTCTCAAGATAATTTCCTGCCCTTCCCCCACAGTCCACGACCTGATAATACATGCCCGTTTCCTGATCCTCATACCGTGAAATCCCTTCCATGGCCTCGCAAAAAATCCCACAAAGTTCCCCGCGCGCAACGCTGTCCTCCATGTAGCCAATGACATCCACAAGTGCAACACAAAACCAACCGATCGCCCGCAGCCAAAAATTTGCTGACCGCCCCGTCACGGGATCCGCCCAAAATATTGTTTTAGAACAGTCTAATCCGTGGTAATATAGCTTTTTATTTTCATCAAACATGTATTTTCTTACGTTTTTAAATTGTGAGACGGTATCGGAGTAATCCCCGCCCCCAAATTCTTTCTGGAAGCGCACATAAAATACCTGTGCCATATAAAGCCCATCCAGCCATATCTGGTTTGGATATATCTTTTTATGCCAGAAATTCCCCGTTACAGTGCGCGGCTGTTTTTCCAACTGCCCCCGGAGAAGAAAAATCGCTTTTTTATATTTTTCCTTGCCTGTTTTTTGGTAAAGGTCAAACAACACCCTGCCTTCATTGATATCGTCCAGATTATATTTTTCTTGTGTATAGCCACGGATCGAACCATCCATTGCAACATAATAGTCGATGAATTTTTCCGCAAAGGCGGCGTATTTTTCCTCGCCTGTAATCTCGCTGGCACACAACAGCGCCGTGACCATGCAGCCGTCGATATAATTCCAGTGCGGTGCTTTTCCCCCACGGATGCTCTCGATATTCCAGAGTGGTGCGTCAGGCGTGGAACCCTGCAAAAGCCGCTCGATGTAGGCATCTATTTTCTCATAATTTCCGTTTTGTATGTGCATCGCCATCCTCCCCTTATGAATCGTTTTACCTGCCTGTTCTGCGCCAGAATTCCCCTCTGGCTGTGCCGCATGATATTGGTCATATTTTTCCGCACAAAACCGGCTATTTATTCTCTTGACAGCTCCCCGATATGGTTCGCCAACAGTACCTCGCCGTCATTCCCGGAAATATCCACATTCCGTACGGTAAGCTTTTTCACATTGTCAAAATACATGCCGGCGCGGCACATTTTCTCCGCATGGTTGCGCATCGCCGGAACACCCGGTTTCGCTTCCGGGTCGTATGTGAATTTAATATTTTCCACCGTGATCTCATCAATCGGCTGTTCCGGCAGCCCATCGCAATAACATGCCGCGACATGGCAATTCTCACAAACCATATTGCGGAACGTGAATTTGCCCAGATACGGCGTGCGCTCATCCACCGGAAGCGATTCCCGCGACCAGACATATTCCGAGAAACGGTCCGGGTCACAGCAATTATACCACATATTGATGACGATAGGGGTAAGCACCCCGTCCATTTTGATATTTTCAAACAATACCCCGTCAATCACCGCGTCCTTCCCCCTGCCACGGCGGGTCTTGATGCGCAGTCCCCTGTCCGTATGGGCAAAAATGCAGCGGTTCACCGTCAGGTTTTTCACCCCGCCTGCCATCTCGCTGCCAAGCGTCACTGCCCCGTGCCCAAACTGCATGATGCAGTTGCGGATGGTATGGTGGTCCGCCGGGGTTTTATATTTCCTGCCGATTTCAATCTTACCTGATTTTATTGCGATGCAGTCATCCCCCACACTGAAACGGCAGCCAATGATATTGACAAAATCACAAGCTTCCGGGTCAAGCGCGTCCGTGTTCGGGCTGTCCTTCGGCGCGTTTACCGCAACGTCAAGGAAATCCAGGTTTTTGGAAAAATATGGATGGAGCTGCCACGAGGCGGCATTCTGCGCCGTAATCCCGTGGACAGTGATATCTTTACAACGGTTGAAAAACATCAGCCTCGGCCTGCCGATGGTACGCTCCTTCACATTCACCCACCATGTACTGTTCTGGGCGTTCCCGTCCACCGTGCCGCGCCCGACGATCCGGATCTCCTCCGCATATTCCGCGAACAAAAGTGCCTGGTGCATCAAAGTGGCATTGCCCTCCCATGTGCCAAACGGTACTGTCCCACCGCCTTTTATATCGTCCAGAGCGCCCGGGATTACCGGGTAGCGCCCTTCCTCCGTCACCCCAAGCAATACCGCATGTTCCGAGAGTTCCAATGTAATATGGCTCTTTAAGTTGATGGGTGCCACGTTGTAAGTGCCGTCCGGAAAAAACAGCCGCCCGCCGCATGGCAGGCAGTTTACCGCCGTCTGGACCGCTGTGGTATCATCGTGTTTTCCATCGCCCGCCGCGCCAAAATCCTGTACATTCACCGCACAGGTCTCCGTTTCCGTTGCAAATTTCAAC
>CAYMGZ010000198.1:0-5666 GCA_964390095.1 uncultured Lachnospiraceae bacterium
CCTGTTCGGTTTTCTTCTTTTTATTTTTTTCATATCCCTTCTCACCTTTCCCAGTTATTGTCAGGTCCCCACTCTGCGGAGCATCTTTTGGATCAGCTTGTTGCAGAGGATCATCGTAATGAAAAGTACGGTCGCGATTGCGGACGCATAGCCCATCTCAAACCGGACGGAACCGTAATCGAAAAGGTGAGTGACAACGGTACGCGCTGCGTAGTCGGTACTTGGGAAACCTGCGAGTGCCATCGTGACCTCGCAGACACCGAACGACTGCGTGATTGCCATAACCGCACCGAACATCAACATTGGCTTCATGTTCGGCAGCGTGATGTACCAAAGCTCCTGCCAGCGGTTCTTGACACCGTCCACATAACCCGCCTCATATTGTGACTGGTCCACGCCCTGCAAACCTGCCACGAACGAGAGGAACCCGGTACCAAGGCTCATCCACAGGATAACGAGGATGATAACCGGCATCATGTAAGTCGGATCCGTCAGCCACAGGATCGGCGTATCAATAATGCCAAGTTTTATCAGGAATGAATTGACATAACCGTAAGCATCACCGGAAAACATGATTGCCCAAATCAAGTATACCTGACCGGAAATTGTCGGTGCGTAGAAGATCAACACCGCAAATGCCCGGATGTAGCGCGGCAGCTCATTGATGAACCACGCAAACAGGAAGGAGGCAAGATAACCGAGCGGTCCGGTGATCGCCGCGATTGCGAAGGTATTCGTGACCGAGGTCAGGAATACATCATCCGCCAAAAACAGGTTGATATAGTTCTGGATGCCGACAAAGCGCGGCGCTTCCAATATGTTGTAATAAGTAAAGCTCAGACAGATGGACATGACCACCGGCAAGATGTAAAACAGGGTAAAGATCACCGCGTATGGCAGGAGGAACAGATAACAGGTCTTCGAGCGCTTCGCCTTATACATCGCGATATTAAAATTTTTCTTCTTTTTAGCCATATATTTCTGCATGAATGACATTTTCTTTTCCTCCTTTCTATTCTTCTTCCACAGAAAGCCCAAATTCCTTGCGCTTCTTGGTGAGCTCCTCGTTGATCGTGCGCGTATAGTCAAGCAATGTCTCGCGAGGGTCCTGCTGTGCCGCCGTAACTTTACGGACAGCATTGACTAAATGCCTTGAGGTGTAATAACTTCCCGGCACTTCCGGCGTTCCCTTCGTCCATGCCCACTGCTCACGCAAAACCTTCATCTGCTTGCTGCTCCATGCCAGCCCCTCAAATGCATCAACATTCGCCGTCGCGTACCGTGCGGAAGAACCCATGACGCTCTCAAGCTCACGCCCGAAGCGAAGCTGCGTCTCCGCCGATGCCCACCATTTCATGAACTCCCACGCTTTCTCCGGATTTTTTGTTCCCTGCAGCATCATCGAGCAGGTACCAAAAGAGTTTGCGGAACGGTCAATGGTACCATCCTCCTTCACGGTTCCCGGAATTAACGTGAAATCCCAAAGGCCGCGGATTTCCGGGGCGAACACAACAAGTGTGTTATATGCGCTGTACGAGCTGATACCGATCGGCATTTCACCGGAGCGGAAACGGTTGACAAAGTTGTAAATCGTCGGCAGCTTATAATGTGTGAAGAACCTTGTATGCATCTCAAATGCCTTAACCCCCGGCTCCTCATCAATCTGGGTTGATTCACCCGTGCCGTTGTAGAGCACGCCGCCGTTCTGGAACAGAAGATCCATCAGGTTCGTCAGGTCCGGCGAGGAAGTGTTGTTATACACACTTGGAACACCCACGCTCATGTTGTTCTGCTGGATGATCGGCAGTATGTTGATGAAATCATCCCATGTCTGCGGAACCTCAAGCCCAAGCTCCTCCAAAATATCGGAGCGGTAGAACAATACATTGTAATTCTGTGTCTCCGGAATCCCGTAGATGCCACCGTTGAACTGATATGGCGTATACGCACTCGGATAATAATGGGAAAGTACCTCGTCAATCCCGTCAAACTGCGACAGATCGATCGATGCGCCGCGCAATGCGTAATTGACCGGCTCGCCCTGACCAACGGAAAGCGCCACGTCCGGACCCGTGCCTGCCACGGTCGCCGGGAGGAGCGTACCCGCCTCAACGAGCTTTACATTGACCCCAATGCCATACTCCGGTGTGAAAGTATCGTCAATCATCGTCTTTAAGATCGTGCTCTGGTCACGGCCGGAAAGCATCCAGACGGTGATTGCCTCATCCTTGCCATAAACATTCCCGAGGGAGTTGTAATCCTCGGTGAAGGAGGCAATAAAGGAGCGGAACTCATGCCCTACCTTCTTAAGGAAGGTCTCTTTTTTTGCCGTCACTTTGTGGCCTGCTGCTGCCACGACAATATAGTCAATATCAAGCGGTGCCTCGGAAAGCGTCTGGATGGACGTACCGAGCGAGCTGATGTTTTCCTTGAAGTTGTTCAATGTCGGCGGGATCTTATCCGGATTCTCCACAAAACGCTCGAGCTGTGTCGCCAGTGTCTGGACTGCCGCAATCTGGGAAGCTTTCTGCCCCGAATATTCCACGATCTCATCCACCATGCGGTAAAGCCTCTTGCTTTCCAGGTCCATACCTTTGATGACTTCCGGATAAACGGTTGCAAGCTGGTAATCGCGGAACTCATCCGGCTCCGTACCGGTCAGTACGAGAATCTGGCGATACATCTGGTTTAAACGGAAAACACTGTCCTCCATCCCGTTTAAGATATCGCCAAGACTGCCAAGTGTCACCTCCAGGCGGATGGTATGGGTCCCTGCGGTCAGCGCAAACTGGTACGGGTTCCCTTCCCCGTCCGAGAGCGTCAGCATGTTCCATGCATTGTCATACTGGAATGCAATCTCCGCCACTTCCGCAAACGGGATCTCGCCATCGATATAGAGTGCGCGGTTCGAGACAAAACCACGCTGGTAATTCTGGCGGCCCTTGATGGAGAGCTCATACAGACCATCCTCCGGCACTGTGACCTCCCACTCAATCCACTGTCCGGCAATCTTCCATGCCTCACCGCCGATCATGTTCAGCTTGATCTTTGCCGAACTGTACGGTTCCGTTGTGGAAGAAGAACGGTCGTAGGACGCATAGAGCGATGGGGTGGAACGGAATGTGGAATCCTCGCCCTGCACCTTCTGCTCAAAAGCGGTGTCCGAATTTTTGTATGTATTCTTATCAACTGCCGCAATGTACTCTGCGTAATCCGGCTGATCCTTAATTGCCGCAACAACCAAGCGGCGGATCACCATAGGCTCATTGATTGCTTCGAGTGTTATCGTATTTTTACCGGCTTCAAAATAATACTGGTACGGCTCGGTAAAATATCCCATGTAATCCTTGAAATACGCACTCTGCCACCGCGCAAGTTCCACCTGTGTCGGGCGGATTTCATTGCCCTGGTTATCCTCGCGCACTTCGTTCTTATCCCCCCACACCCTCGAGAATGCCAGGTCATCCGAACCGTTGAAAGGAAGAGTACCATTGATATAAAATGCCCTCTCAATATCCACGCCGCGCGAATCGACCGGATAATACTCAACGTACATGTTATAAAGGCCGCTCTCCGGAATCTCCACCTGCCATGTGGCGCGGCTCTCGTCATCCATGTAGAGCACTTTTTCCTCGCCCTCATAATTGTTCTCCACATGGACATTTTCCGCGTCCGTGTACTGGTACAGATCCACCTCCACGTTAACGGAAGGTTTTGCTTTCTCCCTGTAAGTCTGCAGGTACTTCGCGTATGTGCCATCCCGGCTCACACCCTGCACATCGCTGTCAAGATCGTATCCCGCATATTTATCGTGATAATCATCTGTCTGATTGAGTTTGCGATAAACAATGAACGCTACAATCAGGGCAACGACGATAACCGATATCAGGATAAGCTTTTTTCGTTTCCCAGGCATATCTTCATCCCTCTCCTTCTCCCAGAATGTCATTTGTGTATTTTGCATAACTTGCCCTGCAAAATACACGTATTTTTTGCTATCTGTCTATAGTTTATCATTTTTTGCGATGATTTTCCTATCAATTATTGCGAATTCTGCTTCATTGCTTGCTGAAAATTGCTTCTTTTGTAATAATTTTAATACTATCCGTTGTAAAATAAGTTACATTTTCCCCAACCTGCCCGTTCTTCCCTGCGGGTGTTTTTCATATTTTGCCAATAACCCGGCAAGTTTCAAAACGTTTTTTTGTATAGTTTTACGGGCAAAGAATCCATATGCATTTCGCAATATTTGAATCAAAATTTTGTTTTACAGTAAAATTTAGGAAGGGTATAATAAATACAGCTACCTATATTATATATAGGCGGAACTCTACCAGCATGCGCCCGCATATCCCCGGCAGGGAATTTCCGGCAGCCTGCGGACGGAAATTCCCTGCCACGGGCATTGGGGGTGGGAGGGCGCATGCGGAACTCTATATAAGAAAGGCCAGGATATCATCTATGTATGAAATCAACTTCAACAACCCAGTTTCCGTATACTTCATCGGAATTGGCGGGAGCAACATGAGCGGGCTTGCACAGCTCCTCCACTCGCGCGGTTTTACCGTAAGCGGCTCCGACCAGAACCGCAACGCGGCCTGTGAGCACTTAGAGGGCATGGGCATCCCCGTCTTTTACGGGCAGCGCGCCGAAAACATCACGCCGGGGCTTGCACTCGTCGTATATACTGCGGCAATCCACGAAGACAACCCGGAACTCGTCGCCGCAAAACAGCTCCATATCCCTCTTATGAACCGTGCCGAATTCCTGGGGCAACTCATGCGCCAGTACAAGGATCCAATCAGTGTTGCCGGGACCCATGGGAAAACGACTACCTCCTCAATGCTCTCCATGATCTTTCTGGAAGCCGGGCTTGACCCAACCATCTCGCTGGGTACCGTGCTGGAGACAACCGGCAGTAGTTCCCGCACCGGGCATTCCGACCATTTTATTGTCGAATCCTGCGAATATACAAACAGCTTCCTGCACCTTTATCCACGCCATGAAATCATACTTAATATAGAAGCGGAGCACCTGGACTTCTTTAAGGATCTCAATGACATCCGCCATTCCTTCCGCCTGTTCATGGAAAAACTTAACGCGGGCGGACATCTGGTTGTCCAAGGTGATATCGAGGGACTTGACACACTGACAGCAGGCCTTCCGGCACAAATTTCAACCTATGGGTTGGAAGGAACCGGGAAAACATATGATTATTGTGCAGCAAATATTACCTATGATATAAACGATTATGGCAGTTATGATTTAATGCGGGGAGATACCTGCATCGCGCATATTGCGCTCCATGTGGTTGGCGCACACAATATCTCCAATTCCGTTGCCGCCGCCGCGATGGCAGACCTCCTCGGTGTTCCGGCCACCGCCATCATGTCCGCCCTGCACCACTTTGGCGGTGCAAAACGCCGTTTCGAAAAGAAAGGTATGTATCATGGGGTCACAATCGTGGATGATTATGCACACCACCCGTCAGAGATCCGTGCCACCCTGACCGCCGCAAAACATTATCCACATAAAACCCTCTGGTGTGTTTTTCAACCACATACTTTTTCACGCACAAAATTACTTTTTAATGATTTTATTGAAGTTCTATCCCTTGCGGACAAAATCGTCCTTGCGGATATCTACGCCGCCCGCGAAAAAGACCC
>CAYMGZ010000199.1:0-2594 GCA_964390095.1 uncultured Lachnospiraceae bacterium
GGGGCGAATTTATTTTATGAAATATTCTACAATTTTGTCGAGCGCTACTTCCGTCTGCTCGCCTGTTTCCATATTTTTAAGGGATGCCTTGTTTTCTGCAAGTTCATTTCCGCCGAGGATCACGGTATTTTTTGCCCCGATTTTGTTCGCGTATTTCATCTGTGCCTTTACACTGCGCCCAAGATAGTCCGTCTCCGTTGCCACGCCTGCCTCGCGCAGTTTGGTTACAAGCCGGAAGGCCTGCGCCTTTGCCTCGTTCCCAAGGATGCCGACATAGAGCGTGACCGGATCCGGTTCCGCAAGCGCCACCCCTTCTTTTTCAAGGAAATACAAAATGCGCTCGATCCCGATGCCAAAACCGACCGACGGGATGTCCTGCTTCTCATCCAGCTCGTGCACCAGCCCGTCGTAACGGCCGCCGCCGCAGAGCGTGAAACCCTCCGAATTCACAAATTCAAATACGGTTTTCGTGTAATAATCAAGCCCCCGCACAATCCCCGTGTCAATCTCATATGGGATCTTAAGCTCCTCCAAAAGCCGTTTGAGCTCCTCAAAATGCTCCCTGCACTCCTCATCCAGATAATCAACCGTGCGCGGCGCATCTTTTACAATCTCCTTGCAGGTCGGAACCTTGCAGTCAATGACGCGCAGGGGGTTCTTTGCCATGCGCTCCCTGCAAGTATCGCACAACCCGTCCTCGTGCTGCTTCAAATACGCAAGCAGCGCATCGTTGTAAGTTTTTCGGCAGTTTTTGCACCCGATGCTGTTGATGTGGAGCTTTGCATCCTTAAGCCCAAGGTCTTTGATCAGCCCAGTCAGAAGTGTAATAAGTTCCGCTTCCGCCAGCGGATCCTTTGCGCCAATAAATTCCACACCGAACTGATGGTGCTGGCGCAATCTCCCGCTGTCCGGTTTCTCGTAGCGGAAGGCCTGCGTGAAATAAAAAAGCTTGGTCGGCTGCGCATCCCCATACATGCCATTTTCCAGGTACGCGCGGATCACTCCCGCCGTTCCCTCGGGCTTTAGGGTAACGCTCCGGTTCCCTTTGTCAATAAAGGTATACATTTCCTTCTGGACAACGTCGGTCGTCTCCCCGACCCCGCGCTGGAACAGCACGGTATGTTCCAGGACGGGGGTACTGACCTCCTTCATGTTATATGCCTTGCAAAGTGCACGCGCCTTTGCCTCGATCAGCGTGCGCCTGTGCATGTCCGCGCCATACCAGTCCTGTGTCCCTTTCGGTCTTTGTGTTATCATGCTCTACCTCATTTCTATTTCCGGCTATACCGCAGGCTGCCCCGCGATATGCTGCCATATTTCCTTTACCGCACCCTTGCTGCGCAGCTGCTTTTTTTCTGCCTCCAAAATCTGCGGCTGCACCTTGTTTCCTGCATCATCCCCATTCTCCCTCTGCCGGATCTTCTCATTGACCGTCTCGGCAAACCAGACGATGTCCTTGATGTCCTCCGAATGGACAATGCTTAAAAATGCAAGGAATATCTTCATATCAAAATGCCGCACCTCGTCGATCATCATCTCCACTGCCGCCGCGCTGTCAAATGCCGCGCGGTACGGCCGCTCCGAGATCAGTGCCGCATACACATCACAGATGCGCAGGATCCTTGCCGCAAACGGTATCTTTTCGCCCCTCATATTGTCAGGGTAACCCGTCCCGTCATAATTCTCATGGTGGTGGAGCACGGCATCCAGCAACATTTCCGAAAACCCGCCAAAATTTTTCAGTATCCCGTAACCAAGCTGCGGATGCATCCGGACATATTTCATTTCCTCAATCTGGAGCACGGCATCATTCCTGCCATACAGATACTTTCCAAGTTGGAGCTTGCCGACATCATGCAGCATCCCCGCCTTCATGATCTCCCCATAAAATGCCTCATCACAACCAAGCTCCTTCGCCAAAAGCCCTGCAAGGTTGCTGACCAGAATTCCGTGATCCACTGCGTCGAGCAAGTCATTCTCCAACGAATCCTCCGCCTTAAGGACAGCCCACAGTTGTTCATCCAAATCCCGTTGCATTACGTTGCACCTTCCTCCAAAATCTATAAATCTGACAAATGCTCTGACAAAAATCGCTTTTTGCGTCCTATCATCTCATCGATGCGTTCGATATAATCCTTCAGGCTCTTTACATTTTCCACCCGTTCAATATCATTTCTGCCAGGCATCACGAATTTTGTCGTCGCCCCTGCGCCAAGCGCAAGGATGCTGTGTTTTTCCTCCATGATCAGGATATTGTAAAGCCCTTCCTTCCCGCGCCTTGCGTATCCGACATTCTCAAGGTTCTCCGTCATGTTTTTCTGCCGGTACAAATAATATGGATGATAATCCTTGGCTGCGGCAAACTCACGGGAAAGGCGCAACATTTTTTGCACGCCGCATGCCTCAAGCCCCGCATATTCCTCCCGGTTCGTGTTCAGGCGTGCCGCACGTTTGACGGCCAGCGTATGTACCGTCAGATTATCCGGGGAAAGTTCACCGATCCGGGAAAGCGTTTCCGCGACATCCTCCGGTGTCTCCTTTGCAAGCCCTAAAATAATATCCATGTTGATATTGTCAAACCCGAGCGCACGCGC
>CAYMGZ010000199.1:2604-5634 GCA_964390095.1 uncultured Lachnospiraceae bacterium
AAATGCTTCTTTAATTTCCTCCACCGAATGCCTGCGCCCAATCAGGTCAAGGGTAGCCTGCTTCATTGTCTGCGGGTTGATGGAAATACGCCGGATCCCATGGGCACGCAGCACCGAAAGCTTCCCTTTCGTGATGCTGTCCGGCCTTCCCGCCTCCACCGTAATTTCCCGCACAAAGGACATGTCGAAATTTTCCTCCATGCAGGTAAGCAATTGGTCCAGCTGTTCCTCCGACAGTGTGGTCGGGGTGCCGCCGCCGATATAGATGGTCTGGAGCTGTTTTCCCTTAATCGCCCCACCCGCGTAGCGCATCTCCAAAAAAAGAGCCTTAAGATATTCCTCCACGCGCCCCCCGTACACGGAAAGCGGGTAGGAAGGAAAGGAGCAATAATAGCAGGTGCTCGGGCAGAACGGAATCCCGATGTAGAGGCTGTAGCCCGAACCATAGTTAAGATCCTTTAAAATATCATGTTCCGTCCGCGCCACCGAAAGGCTTACCTCAATTTTCTCGTCAGTACAGAAATATTCTTCCCGCATAAAACGGGCGATTTCTTCCTCACCCACCCCTGCCTCCAGCTGCAAAAGCACCTGCTTGGTCGGGCGGATGCCCGTCAAAATCCCCCACGGCAGCTTTTTTTTGCTCGTCTGCTCCAAAAGCCTGTAAAACGGCCGCATCAGCGCGTTTTTGTAGCCCCTGCGGTCTTCCTCCCTCCGTATGCCATGGAATTCATCCGCGAGCCACCCGTCCTGTGTCCGGACTGCCATATAGCCGTCTTCCCCCATCAGGAAGAAAGCATAATCCGGCAGGGAAATGACGGCTACCTCCCCCGCATTTTCATCTGCCGCTGCCTCTTTCCCTTCTTTCCATGCCTTTCCAAAGCGGCGCTCCAAAAACGCGTGCCATCCTGCCAGGCTACGGATCTCTTCCGGTATTTCTTCCTTTTGGACCGTGAAATCGCAGCCGGGATAAAAAGCCTTGATCAATGGCCTGAGTTCCTGCTCAAAATCCACGCCCCATATCATCATGTTTACCATCAGTACAAATATCCCTCTTCATTTACATACAGATTATTCTCTTTTTCATATGCGACGGTTGTCGCCGGCCCATGCCCCGGATAAATCTTGGTTTCCCCCGGCAGCACAAAGAGCTTTTCCTTGATGGATTTTGTCAGCACACCGGCATTGCCCGTCGGGAAATCCGTGCGCCCGACGGACTCAAAAAACAGCGTGTCGCCGGAGAACAAGGCTCCCTCCTTCGCAAAATAAAAGCAGACACCCCCCTTTGTATGTCCGGGCGTGGCGATCACTTTTAAGGAGACCGTGCCAAACGTAAGTTCATCCCCATCCGCAAAGGTTTTATCCACCAGGACACTGCTGCTGCATCCAAACTGCTGCCCGGCGTTTAAAAACGGGTCCGCGCAAAGGTCTTTTTCCTGTTCGCTGCAAAACAATTGCACCGTAAACTCCCGCCGCAGCCCATCCGCCGCAAGGATATGGTCAAAATGCCCGTGCGTAAGCAAAATGGCGCGAAGTTCCAAGCCCTTTTCCCTGATCGTTCCCGCGATTTTATCTTTCGCCGCCCCCGGGTCAATGACAACCGCATCTTTGCTTTCCCCGTCATAGACGATGTAGCAGTTCGTCATCACTGCCCCCACCACCAATTTTTCCACTATCATCCTGTTGTCCTTTCCACATCAAGCACACTCTCGATTCCCCTAAGCTTTGCAATCAGCATCGCCAGCTGCTCCTTGCCATCCACCGAAAAGCCGGCACTGATCGTCGCCGTCCCCTGTTTGCTCGTGCGCGCCGTCAGGCTGCTTAAATCAATCTTGTTCTCCGTAAAGACACGGGAAACATCGAGCAGGATGCCGTTGCGGTTGTTTGCGTAAATCTTGATTTCCGCGTTGTAAAGGGTATTTTCCGCACCATCCCCCGGTGCGCTCCACTCCGCCTCGATCAGCCTCGCACGTTCCGCCTCCGACAGATTCATCACGTTGACACAGTCCGTGCGGTGGATGGAGACCCCCCTGCCCCTTGTCACAAAACCGATGATCTCATCACCCGGTACCGGGGAACAGCATTTGGAGAAATGCACCGCGACATCATGGATGCCCTGCACGATGATGCCACCCTTGCCGTGCACCTGCGCCACCTTGTCATTCTTGATCTCCGCAACCGACTCTAGCACCTGTTCATCCGTGATGGCCTTTTTATGCTTCTTCTCATATTCCTCTAAGAGGCGGTTGACGATCTGGCCTTCCTTTAAGCCGCCGTGCCCGACCGCCGCGTAGATGGAATCCCAGTCGCGGAAGCCATATTTGCGCATGCAGACATCCATGAACTCGGTCTTTAACAGGTCACTTAAGACGATGTTCTTTGTCTTGCAATAAGAAGAAATCAGCTCCTTGCCGCGCAGGATGTTGTCTTCCTTTAGCTCCGCCTTAAACCACTGGTTGATCTTATTTTTGGCCTGGGTGCTCTTGACAAGCCCAAGCCAGTCGCGGCTCGGCCCTTTTGAGTTCTGCGAGGTGATGACCTCGATGCGGTCACCGTTCTGGATCACATAGTCAAAAGTAACCAGTTTCCCGTTCACCCTCGCCCCCACCATTTTGTTGCCGAGCGCACTGTGGATGCTGTAGGCAAATTCAACCGGGGTGGAACCCGCCGGAAGGTTCTTCACATCCCCCGTCGGTGTAAAACAGTACACACTGTCCGAGAACAGATCCAGGTCGTTCTTTAGAAGGCTTAAAAATTCCCGGTTATCCGACATATCCCGCTGCCATTCCAAAATCTGGCGCAGCCACGTCAGCTTCTCCTCCTCGGTGCGCTCCAGCGTTTTCCCATTCTGGGCTTCCTTATATTTCCAGTGCGCCGCGATCCCGTATTCCGCCGTCCGGTGCATCTCAAAGGTCCGGATCTGGATCTCAAACGGCTGCCCCTTTGGTCCAATCAGGGTCGTGTGCAGGGATTGGTACATATTGGTCTTCGGCATCGCGATATAATCCTTGAAACGGCCGGGGATCGGTTTGT
>CAYMGZ010000200.1:0-5634 GCA_964390095.1 uncultured Lachnospiraceae bacterium
ACAGCGCCGGAAGCAGATGCCGTGAGGAACGAGCGGGATCTGCTTCGCCAACCAAGGGTGCGGGGAGGGCGGTTGCGGAACTTTAAAACAGCAAACGCCCGGACAGCGCCGGAAGCAGATGCCGTGAGGAACGAGCGGGATCTGCTTCGCCAACCAAAGGTGCGGGGAGGGCGGTTGCGGAACTTTAAATAAGAAGGGAGGAAACCGTGGAAAAAGAGCGGGCATTATGTTTCGAATTCAAAAAAATGCACCACATCATTATCCGCACAATCCATGAAAGGCTGGCTGAGTGCGGCTTTGACGAAGTGACCGTGCTGCACGGGCATATCCTTGGCTATCTCTACCACAACAGCGACCGGGATATTTACCCAAGGGATATTGTCAAGGAATACGAGATCGGCAAGTCAAGCGTAACAAACGTTTTACAATTAATGGAAGAAAAAGGCTATCTGACGCGCACGCCGGACGAGAAGGACGGGAGGCTGAAAAAAATCCGCCTGACGAAAAAAGGCGAGGAAATTCATTTTCAGACCATCGCGGTGATCAATCAGCTGCATAAGGATATGGAGTGCGGAATCACGGAGGAGGAGAGGGAAATTTTCTTTGGTATTGTAGATAAAATGCGGGAAAACGCAGCGAAACAGAAAATAGAAAAGGAGGAGTGAGAGCGTGTTAAAAACATTAGCGGCTTATATTAAGGAATACAAAAAGCCGTCCATCATGACGCCGGTTTTTATGATTCTTGAAGTCATGATGGAAATGATGATCCCGTACCTGTTCGCATCGTTAATTGATGACGGCGTGCAAAAAGGGGATATGGGGCATATCCTTGCGGTCGGCGGCGTGATGGTCGTAATCGCGGGCGTGGGGCTTTTTGCGGGTGTCATGGGAGGTATTTACGGGGCAAAGGCCTCGACCGGCTTTGCCAAAAACTTAAGGAGGGGCATGTTTGACAATATCCAGACCTTTGCCTTTTCCAACATTGACAAATTCAGCACGGCGGGGCTTGTGACCCGTCTGACCACGGATGTGACGAACGTGCAGAATTCCTACCAAATGATTTTGCGCATGTGCATGAGGGCACCGGTCAGCCTGGTGCTTGCGATGGTGATGTCCTTTGTCATCAGCGCGAAGATGGCATCCATCTATCTGGTTGCCATGATTTTGCTCTCCTGTGTGCTGGCGTTTATTATCGCCCACGCCATGAAATATTTCAGCGCGGCGTTCCCGAAATATGATGAATTGAACGCGAGTGTGCAGGAAAACGTATCCGCCATCCGCGTGGTCAAGGCGTATGTGCGTGAGGATCATGAGAAGAAAAAATTCCAGGCGGCGAGCAACGGCATTTACGATATGTTCGTCAAGGCGGAAAAAACCGTGGCGTACAACAACCCTGTCATGCAGATCACGGTCTACACCTGCATCCTTCTGATCAGCTGGTTCGGCGCGAAGCTGATTGTCGGCTCAAACAATACGGAGCTTACGACGGGTGAGCTTACAAGCCTTTTGTCCTACTGCATGACGATCCTGATGAACCTGATGATGGTTTCGATGATTTTCGTCATGATGTCAATGAGTGTCGCGAGCGCAAGGCGTATTGCGGAGGTGCTTGACGAGAAGGCGGACCTGGTCAACCCGGAGAATCCATGCTATGAGGTAGCGGACGGAAGCATTGTTTTTGACCATGTAGATTTTGGCTATAATGCGGGAGATGACAAGCGTGTTCTGACTGACATCAATCTGAAAATCCGGCCGGGCGAAACGATTGGGATCATTGGCGGAACGGGCAGTTCCAAGTCAAGCCTTGTAAACCTGATCAGCCGCCTCTACGATGTGACGGGCGGAAGCGTAAAAGTCGGCGGGAAGGATGTGCGCAACTATGATATCGAAACACTGCGCAATGAGGTCAGCGTTGTTTTGCAGAAAAATGTACTTTTTTCCGGCACAATTTTAGAAAATCTGCGCTGGGGTGATAAAAATGCCACCGAGGAGGAATGCATCCACGCCTGCAAGCTTGCCTGTGCGGATGAGTTTATCGGGAAGCTTCCCGACGGCTACAATACTTATATCGAGCAGGGCGGCAGCAATGTTTCCGGCGGACAGAAGCAGAGGCTTTGTATCGCGAGGGCATTGTTAAAGAAACCAAAGATTTTGATCCTTGACGACAGCACGAGCGCGGTTGATACCGCAACGGACGCGAAAATCCGCCATGCGTTTGCAACGGAAATCCCAAAAACAACAAAACTGATTATTGCGCAGCGCATTTCGAGCGTACAGCACGCTGACCGCATCCTGGTGCTTGACGACGGGAAAATTAACGGGATCGGGACGCATGAGGAACTGCTTGCAAATAATGAAATTTACCGCGATGTCTACGAGTCCCAGACCGGCGGCAGCGGTGATTTTGACGAGAATGGAGGTGAGGCTTAATGCCAGGACCAGGAAGACCTATGCCGAGGGGCATGAAGCCCACGGTAGAAAATCCGGGAAAGATTTTTGGGAGAATTATTGGATTTGTGACCAAAAATTATCTTTTGCACTGCATTATTGTTTTGGTCTGCATTGTGGTAAGCGTGCTTGCAAATGTGCAGGGAACCTGGTTTACCAAAAACCTGATTGACCAGTACATCGAGCCGCTGTTAAAAGAATCCGCGATTGGCATCGAGCCGGATTACAGCGGACTTTTGCGGGCGATTGCGAGGGTTGCGTGCTTTTACGGCATCGGAATTGTCGCGGCTTACTTAAATACAAGGATGATGGTGTACATCACACAGGGAAGCCTTCGGAATTTGCGCGATGAAATGTTCCTGCATATGGAAACATTGCCGATCAAATATTTTGATACGCACGCGCACGGCGATATTATGTCCATGTACACAAACGATGTGGATACGTTGCGCCAGATGATCAGCCAGAGCATCCCGCAGCTCATCAACAGTGTGATTACGATTGTGAGTGTCCTTGTGAGCATGATTTTGCTGAACATACCGCTGACGGTGCTCGCATTATTCCTGATTGGCATCATGCTCTTTGTCACGAAGAAAATGGCGGGGCAGAGCGGCAAATTCTTTATCCGCCAGCAGAAAAACCTCGGCTCGCTCAATGGCTTTATCGAGGAAATGATGGAAGGGCAGAAGGTGGTTAAGGTATTCTGCCATGAAAAGGAAAGCACGGAACATTTTTGCCAGCTCAATGATGAACTTTTCGACAGCGCTTACAATGCGAATAAATTTACGAATGTCCTCGGCCCGATCAATGCGCAGATCGGCAATATCAGCTATGTGATCATCGCGATTGTCGGCGGGCTGATGGCGTTAAATAACATCCTTGGTTTTTCCCTCGGTGCGCTTGTCAGCTTTTTGACCTACAACCGCAACCTGAACATGCCGATCAACCAGGTCAGCCAGCAGTTTAACAGCATCATCATGGCGCTTGCCGGCGGCGACCGGATTTTTAAGCTCCTCGATGAGAAGCCGGAGACGGACGAGGGCTATGTGACGCTGGTCAACGCAAAGCGCGAGGGCGGGAAGCTTGTGGAGAGCGAGAAGCGCACCGGGCTTTGGGCATGGAAGCATTACCACAAGGATTTGGGGACAACGGATTATATCGAGCTTGAGGGCAGGGTCGTTTTTGACGATGTGGATTTCGGGTACAATGAGGAGAAGATCGTCCTGCACAATATCAAGATGTTTGCCGAGCCGGGGCAGAAGGTCGCGTTTGTCGGCTCGACGGGCGCGGGCAAGACGACGATCACGAACCTGATCAACCGCTTTTACGATATCCAGGACGGGAAAATCCGCTATGACGGCATCAATATCAACAAGATATGCAAGGGCGATTTGCGCCGCTCGCTCGGCATCGTATTGCAGGATACACATTTGTTTACCGGAACGGTCATGGAGAATATCCGCTACGGGAAATTGGATGCGACGGACGAGGAGGTTTACGCGGCGGCGAGGCTGGCGAACGCGGACGGTTTTATCCGCAGGCTCTCGGATGGCTATGACACGATGCTGACCGGGGACGGGGCGAACCTCTCGCAGGGGCAGAGACAGCTCCTTGCGATTGCGCGCGCGGCAATCGCCGACCCGCCGGTGCTGATTCTTGACGAGGCAACTTCCTCGATTGATACAAGAACCGAGCGGATTGTGCAGGATGGCATGGATAAGCTGATGAACGGCAGGACGACGTTTGTGATCGCGCACCGGCTCTCGACGGTCAAGAACAGCGACTGTATCATGGTATTGGAGCAGGGCAGGATCATCGAGCGCGGTACGCATGATGAGCTGATCGAAGCCAAAGGGAGATATTACCAGTTGTATACGGGGAATAGTATTGCAGGGTAAGTGTGAGTGGAAAACCTTCAAACCAGGACAGGGGAAGATGGCTGGTTTGGAGGTTTTTTCGCTGGCTAAGGATGGATCAAAATGGTCTATGGGAAAACATCCTGTGGAAAAAATGAAAAACTTGAAAAAAGTCCTTGACCCTCCTCTAAGGTCAGGTATTACACTATCACCAGATTCGAATCAACCGTTGCGGAAAGAAGGGAAACAAGATGTTGCAGATCGGGGAATTTTCCAATGTTTGCCAGGTCAGCGTGAAGACGCTCCACCACTATGACAAGATTGGTCTGCTCGTCCCGGCGGAAGTGGACCGTTTTACGGGTTACCGCTATTATAGGACGGAGCAGATTGATACCATGAATTATATCAAGCGCTTAAAGCAATATGGATTTTCCTTGGAGGAAATCCAACACCTGATTACCGTTTCCGACCGCAAGGAACTCGCAGGCGCGCTGCGGGCGCAGAAGGAGAAGCTTCAAAGGAAACAGCAGGAAGTGGCTATTGCCTTAAATGAGCTTCAGACGCATATTTCAGTATTTGAAAGGACAGGTGATATTATGACATACCAGAAAGGTTACACAGTTGAAACCAAGGATTCCCCGGCGATGAATGTTTTGGCGGTCCGCGCGATGATGGGTGTGGACGAATTCGGCAAGTATTACGGAACGCTGTTTGAGCGCGTGCCGAAGGAACAGGTCACGCCGACCGGGTTGAACGGCGCGCGGTATCATGACAAGGAATTCAACCATGAATCCTCGGATGTTGAGGTTTTTATCGGGGTGAAGGAGAAGGAAAAAGCGGATATGGTCATGGAGTCCTGCAAATGTGCAATGACTGTGCACCGCGGGGGATACTCCACGCTCTCCGAGGCGTATGGTGCGGTTGTCACGTGGATCATCGAGAATGGCTACGAGATCGCGGGAGCGCCGTTTGACCTTTATATCAAGACGCAGTTTGACTCGCTGCCGCCGGAGGAATGGGAGACGGAAGTCTATTTCCCGGTCCGGAAGAAGTGATGGAAAACGGGTGATGTAAAAATACCCGGCTGCTGGTATAAAACTGGCAACCGGGCATTTTTATGCGCAGGGGCGCGAATGGAATATAGTTGCTGATGCAACACGCGCCCCGCGCGGCGGGTAGGGTCGGATGAATTCTCTCCTACTTGGTTTTTACCGCGAAATGGTTTATGTGGCTACTTTTATCAAACTACTATGCGCTTTTATCAGCTTTCAATTTTTTGACTTCCTCAAGAGAAAGTCCTGAAATATTAACGATTTCCTCTAAAGCATAT
>CAYMGZ010000201.1:0-5632 GCA_964390095.1 uncultured Lachnospiraceae bacterium
ACCTTATGAAATTTTTGGCGGGGTGCGTTTCTACCAGAGAATGGAAATTTTGGATGTTTTGGCGTACTTAAAGCTAATTGCCTACGATGACGACGCTTCGTTCCGACGGATTATAAACACGCCGCGCAGGCGGTTCGGGCGGGCGAAGATGAATTTTTTGGAGCGGCTGCGGGACGAGGGAGGCAGCGGCGGGAAAAATTCTTTGTTTGCCACGCTTTGCCGGCATCTGAACGAGCCGGAATTTTTAAACAGTGACGCGGTGGCATTTGTCCGCTTTGTCGAAGAAATACGCGAAAACACCGGGAAGAAACGGATTTCGGATATCGTGAACAAAGTGACCGAAACTTCCGGCTACGAGGCGTATATCCGCGGGTTGGGCGATGAGGAACGGCTGGACAATCTGGCGGAGTTTAAGCGGATTGCCAATGAATTTGAGCGGGAATTTGGTGAAAACCTAAGCCTTTTTCAATTTTTGCAGCAGGTCGCATTGCAGTCCGTGGAGGATGTGGATGAAGCGAAAGATACGGTGAAACTGATGACAATCCATTCCTCGAAGGGCTTGGAATTTCCTGCGGTTTTTATCCTCGGTTTTACGGAAGGGATATTCCCGTCCGCGAAAACAATCGGGGAGCGCAAGAGATTAGGCCTGGAGGAGGAGCGCAGGCTGTGCTATGTGGCAATTACACGCGCCGAAAAATATCTGTTCCTGATGGATTCGGAAGGGACTTCGCAAAACGGGATTAAAAAATTGGTTTCACGTTTCCTCACGGAAATCGGGGAGGAAAATTATGTCCGGTTCGGGCAGATTCCGGAAGAACTGCAAAAAGAAAGCAATCGTTACGCGGAAAAACTAAACAGCGGGTTTGAGGCAGATGAGGAGACCGGTAGCCGGGAGGTAGGCGATACCGTGGAGCACCATATTTTTGGCAAGGGTATCATCGAGGCGGTGGATGAGAAACGCGGGAGTTATTTGGTTAAATTTGATGGGTTAAAGCAGGCAAGAAATATTTCAGTCAATTATTTTGCGAAAAAACATGAGGATGCACGGCAGAAAAAATATGAAGGGATAGGGCAAAATGGGGATGAAGATAAAACAAAAACGGAAATGGCAGATACCACAGCAATGCTGCCAAAAAAGGCAGATATCACGCCAGAGCTGCCAAAGAGGGCAGATATCACGCCAAAGTTGCCAAAAAAGGCAGATACCGTGCAAACCATAGAAAATACAAATACAGGCGCAAAACCAGAACCAAAAAAAATGAAGGATACTGCGCAAAAACCGGAAAAGACAAACGATATAACGCAGACCATGGAGAAAACATATGCTGTGCCAAAACCAAAAAAACCAGAAAACACAATGCAGCTTATAGAAACTCCGGACACTCTGCCAAATCCAAAAGAAGCAGGGATTTCTGTGCAAACTGCAGGAAAGACAAATCCAACCCCGGAATTAAAAGAACCATCCAGAATACCACAAACACAGCCAGAAACAAAACTACCGTCCGGGACCGAGCGCAGGAAAACTGCCGAATTCTTACAAAACGCAATTAAATCGGCCGTAGAGCAGGAACTGGCAAAAGTGACAAAGGCGGCGAAAGCACTGGAGCAGGAAATCGTATCAACATTTTCAACTACAGCAACCCCTACGGCAAATACCGCAGCAAATGCCCCGAAAAAAATAGAAATCACCAACGCTGCCAATGCCACCAAAAAAGATGCCCCTCCGCTGCCCGGCCAGGAAAAAATTTCCGCCGCACAGGCCGCGCGCCTAAAAACCCTGAAGGAAAACAGCCCAAACCTCTGGAAACGCGATGACGTTCCCCACACCGGCTGGACTTGCACGGGCATATCGGACCTAGGCGCACCGACCGGGATATGCGAGATGTGCGGCTACCAGATCATCCGCTACGCCCACCATATGGAGCACCCTCAATACCGCAATCTCATCGCTGGCTGTGTCTGCGCGGGCAAAATGGAGGGGGATATCGCGGGCGCGAAACAGCGCGAGGCGGAATTTAAAAACCGTCAGGCGAGGCGTTTGAATTTTTTCAAACGCAAATGGAAACAGTCCAAAAAAGGAAACGAATATTTAAAAATAGATGGGCATGTGGTCGTACTCTACCACAATACAAACATTGGAAACCAGTGGAAATACGCGATTGACAACCAATTTTGCCAAAATACATACGCGACAAGGGAACGGGCACTCGCAGGGGCATTTGATGCGCTCGAGATAATCTTAAAAAAATAAAATTCCGAATCCATAAAGACCTTAATTCAATTGTAAAAGGGGATGTCACAAAATACAAAAAGTATTATTTTGTAACATCCCCCTAACTGCCCCTAAACTCATTGGTACTTGTACATTCTATACAATTTTTTTAAAATTTCTCACCTTTTTTAAAAGTTTTTTCAATATCATACTTGTAATTTACAGCCACATTGCATGCAAAACTTTGCGCGCGCACTATACGGCGTTCCACACGATGGGCAAATACCCACAGTAGTACTTGTCTTTTCTCCTGCCACGAAATCCACGTCAGCCGAATTTTTATCCACAACCGGCGAGGAAGCGGTTGCAGTTTTATTCATACTTTGACCGGTTTGACACGGCTGTGCAACAAACGCCTGCCCGCCCACGGCAAAACCTTCTGGCACGGCGGTATCCGGTTCTGCCGTGGCAGCCACCTCCCCCATGCCTTGCGGTTGCACTGTTCCATCCACTGCCGACCTTTTTGCTGCCTGCCCTTGCGCCAAAAATTCCCCTGACCCTTGCACTGCCTGCCCTTGTCCGAAAAATTCCCCTGACCCTTGCAGGTTGTCGATACCTTCTACTGCCATTTCTCCTTCTGAAATCCCTTCCCCGGAAAAGGCATTTTCTTCCTTCGGTTTCCTTCCGGTAAATATCTGGATTCCAAGACCGACCAGCGCAAAAACCCCACCAATGACCAGCGCGGGATACCACGGGGAAAGCCCGGTCAGTTCCCAGACACATTCGCCAACCAGCAGCCCGCCAAACACCGCCGTATAGAGCCGCAAACCTACTTTATAAAATGCCGCCACCAAAATGCCCGCGATCAGCCCCGCTGCCAGACCGATAATCAATCCCAGGGTTTGGAGCTGATTTATCACAAACACAGAAAATACCGCAATGGAAACAATGGCAAAAGGACGCAGGAAACAACCGACAATCCATAAAAAATACCCAAACAAACCACTGATGGCCGCCGCCAGCACCGTGATCCCCACCAGCGCCGCAATGGGAAGCCCGAACTCTGCCGCAAGCACTCCCCCGCCGCAGCCACACGATATGGCCATCAGGATGGCTGTCCAATACCTGCGCAGCCGATAGCCGAAAAAGCACTGGGAAACACCCACTGCAATGCCAAGAAGCAAAAACAATACCGCATAATCCAACAAGATTTCCGCGACCCTCCCGCCGCCCGGAAGATAGGCCGAAATCAAGCTTCGCAGCACTTCAAAAAAATTGTTGCCGGAAATATTTTCCAATCCAACCACACCAAACACCGTTCACCCTCCTTTCTGAAAAGTTTTGCACTTTTCCAACTGCGCAACCTGCTTCTTTCCCCTATCCCTGCACATACCGCAGGCTTGTCCGTGGTACTTGCCCTACTCTTCCCAATTCATCCGTGCATCCGCAATGCCAAGCTTTTTGCATTCCTCACATACCGCCGCTTTTGCCGCGGCATCCCCAATCGGATAGGATAATACTTTGTCGCGGAATACGATGTATTTCGTGTCACCGTCCTTGAAATCCGCAAACCAATTGCCGCCGCGGTCGGCATCGGCAATCATGACGCGGGATAATTTTTGCGGGAAATCCTCCGCGTCCGCCGTGAAATATAGGGCTGTCCAATAGCGCGGCTTTCCCTCTGTTTTCCAGAGTTCTGCCTTGTGTATGTTCATTTCGTCAAGAATATCCTCGGTGTTTATGCTTTCTTTGATGAGGATACCAGCAAAACGACATCCCTGCCCAATCTCCACGTTTTCCTTCCCTTTTGTATCTGCACCAGTACCCGCATCCGCATCTGCCCCACGGTTCTCATCCGGGTCTGCGCCCGCAAACTCCCAGCCGCCCCTAACGAGCATAATCCCGTCATGCGCCGCCAATTCCACGGACACATTCCCATTCTCGCAACAATACTTTTTCCCGGTGGCGAAATCCACATACTCCCCATCCTCCGCGCGCACATTTACGCGCGCCAGATTCTCATCATTGTTCGCCACCACAAGCACGGTCTGCCCCTGCCATACCCGCGCATACGCAAACTGCCGGTTCGTCAGCACGCGCTCCTCATAGCTGCCGACGGAAAGCGCCGCAAGCTCTTCCTTCGCGCGCCCAAGCATCGCCAGAAAATCCACAAAATCTTTTTCTTTCTCGGAAAGCGCCGCATAATCCGCAAGGGAAAGCGCCGGGCGGATCGCATCGTCCGAACCATTGGCCTGCACGCCGTGCATACGGAATTCCCCGCCGTAATAAACCGAAGGAATACCCGGCAGCGTGTACGCGATTAAGTAGATATTTTTCATATGTTCCGGGTCTTTCACCTTGTCAATCAGGCGGTTCACATCATGGTTCTCCACAAAGGTATAAAGCTTGCCATCCCGCACCAGGCCACCGTTTCCAAACAGCCTTCGGATCGTGTGCGCAATTTCAAAATAATTATGGTCATTGTGCCCCGAATACAGACCCTTGTGCAGTTCATAATTCGTCACGGAATGGAGCATATCACGGTTGACCCAGCGCGAATAATCGCCGTGGATGACCTCGCCCATCAGCCAGAACTCCGGCTTGACCGTATTCGCCAGCCGGCGCATTTCCTTCATGAAATCAAAGTTCAGCACGTCCGCACAGTCCAGACGGATGCCGTCAATATCAAACTCCTTCACCCAGAAACGGATTACGTCAAGCAGGTAGCCGCGCACCGCCGGGTTCCAGAGATTGAAGCGCGGCAGGATATTATAGCCGTGCCATGCTTCATAAGAAAAACAATCATTGAACTCATTATTCCCACCAAAATTCACATTGCAGTACCAGTCGCGGTACGGGCTGCCCTCGCGGTGCTTGCGCAATTCCTCAAAAGCAAAGAAGCCACGCCCGGAATGGTTGAACACGCCGTCCACAACCACGCGGATCCCCGCCGCGTGGCAGGCATCCACAAAATGACGGAAACCCGCATTGTCGCCAAGGCGCGCATCGACCCTGTAGTAGTCGGTGGTCTCGTAACCATGCCCCTCCGACTCAAAGCAAGGCCCGATGTAGAGTGCCGTCATGCCAAGGCGCTTCATATGCGGGATGAGCTGCTCCATCTGCGCAAAATGCTGCCGCACGCCGTATTGCGGGTCGAAATCCGCACGGCGCTTTTCCACGCCGCACATCCCAAGCGGATAAATATGATAAAATACTGCGCTTTCGTACCATGCACAATTCTTCTTCCAGTCTGACATTGATCGTATCCCCCGTTTCTATTTTTTTGCTAGATAAATTTTATTTTAGACCGCCTTCCCATCCATCCTGACAGAGAAAATCCTGCCGCAATGTAATGACACAAACCATTTTAGCAGGATTTTCATATAAAATAAAGTGCAAAATCACATTTCAGATTTTTTT
>CAYMGZ010000202.1:0-5627 GCA_964390095.1 uncultured Lachnospiraceae bacterium
GGCTCCTCCAGTGTGGCATTTACCGTATCACCAACCGCAAAATTCTCCATTCCGCCTTCCGCGTAAAAATACTCCGCATATTTGCACTCAAACGTGTATACCTTGCCCTCCTCGTTATACTCAAGCACGATCTTATCATCCGATATTTCCTTGATGACCGCCTGGAAATCGTGGAATTTACGCACAAGTACCATCTCCTCAATCGACGGGTCAAACTTACGCATGAATACATTTTCCGCGTAAGAAGAAAGCTCGTCCTCACCGACAACAAAGAGTACATACCTGCCCTGCACAATAAGTTTATGGTTCTGGACCAACTCAAGCTGGTCTGCCAGATAGGTCTCCCACGTAGCAGTCAGGTTCTGCACCCTCGCATTAATCCCGTCCACGATGGCCTGCACATCGTCCTCGGTTGCCGCACGGAATGCCGAAATCTCCGTTGCGGTCACATTCATCATCGGGGTACGGATCGCATAGGCATCCACCTTATCCGCCGGGATACCATAAACTTCCGTCAGTTCCATCTCCGACCCTGGCATCATCGCCGGGGTCTCCACGCGCTCTAAAATACCGTCAATCATTTCCGTCACATCAAAGTCTTCAAACTGCGCCGGTGCCTGTGTCGGCTCCTCGCTCGGCGTTGGCTCACCCGCCTCTTGCGTCGGTGCAGCCGAAGGGGTCGGGGTCGGATCATTCCCATTATCCTTGCCGCCGCATGCCGCCATCGAAAATGCCATCGCCCCAACCAGTGCCATACATAAAAATTTCTTTCTCATAATCCGCTCTCCTTTTTTGTGTTCAGCTTGCTGCTGTTTTCCTTTACACCTATTATTCGCAGGAGATTTTAAAAAGTTACACCCAAAATCAAAAAAATTTAAATTTTTAAGTTTTCCATGTCCTTCGGACATGTCCCCTCCAAATTTTTCTTCTTTTCTCAGGCAGCCAGATCATCTTCTGTTTTATGTTACCTCATATCCCCTGAGTATTTCACACACTCGATCTTACAACTATGCCCTGCATCCTTCTTGTCCTTCTCATAATTTATCCCAACAAGAACTACCTCGCCGGAATAATTTTTTAATGCATCGGGGTATTTCTTGTCTTTGATCTGCCGCACCGCAGTTTCTGCCGTTTTATTATACTTTAACTCCACCACCATTGCAGGCTTCCCCCTCCCCGGCAGCGGCAGGAATACAATATCCGCATACCCATACCCTGCAGGCATTTCCCGGATGATCTTGTAATCCTTCCTTGCGCTCCAGTATGCCAGTATCACCGCACAGCCTAATGTAGCCTCATTATTATAATCCAGGTTTGATGCAATCTCCGTATGCGCGCGGTCCAACGCCGCCGCAACCTCATCTTCCCTGCCATCCAAAGTATCTTGCAGCAGCCGCTCCGATTCCGTGATCACCTTCATGACATTCTCCCAACCGCCTGCCCGCATTGCACGCCGAAACTCACCCATAATCTCGTTATTCGGGATAAAGGCTTTCTCTTCCACCGCATCGTATGCTAAATACCCAAGATGGATCAGCAAGGTCAATACATCATCCTTCGTATGAAGGTTGCGCATGTCATTCACGAAATTACCCGTTTCAACAGGTACCCCCGCACCGCCAAGCATTTGTACCACCGCATCCCGCAGCCCGTCAAAATTCATGTCAATATAAATTTTCAGGGCTTCATATGTTTCCGTTGCCGTCCAGTAATTGGAGCACCTGCCGCGGCGCATTGCCTCCACGACGGATTTTGGGTTATAAACATGCTGGAACTTTATCAGCTCATACCCATCGTACCAACTGCTTACTTCCCCGAAAGCCATATGGAAGCGCGAACAGAGTGCCTTCACTTCCGCTTCCGTAAAACCAGTATATTCCTCAAATACGTCCTGGTCCATCATGGAATACTCGGTAAACATATTCAGGGCAGAATGCACCCCGTATTTCTTGACAGGCAGAATGCCCGTCATATAGGCAAGGGCCACATAGGGCTGGTCTTTTAAAAGGTTACGCAGGAAATCAAGGTACTGTTTCTGCAGCCCCTCTGCCTCCTGACGCTCCCGCATCACACAGTCCCACTCATCCATCAGGAAAATAAATTCCTGTCCCGTCTTGGCGTAAACCTGCCGTAGCATGGAAGCAAGTCCCACTTCCTCCCCTGTCAGGGATTCTTTATAATCCGCCCGCAGCTCCCTCATGACTTCCCGCTCTAAATATTTGGTCACTTCCAGGTTTTCCGACTCAATCAGGAATTGCTGCATATTTAGGTAAATCACATCACACTTGTTTAAATATTCCAGAAAGGTTGGGTCATTTTCTATTTTCAGCCCCGTAAACAATTCACTCGAATCACAACCACGGCCATAATAAGCCGCTAGCATTTCAAGGGCCATCGATTTTCCAAATCTCCTCGGCCTGCTTACACAAATATACTTTTGCTTTGTATTTAAATATTTATTTGTATATTGAATCAACCCCGTCTTATCGACATATATCTCAGAGCAAACGGATTCCTGAAACCCTTTATTCCCCGGATTCAAATAAATTCCCATGGTGATACCTCCATCCTTAGCTTTAAAACAAATCCTAGCACCATTCCCTTTCCAGTACTTTGCAACATCACGGTTCTATGCATAAAGACCAACAACTGTGTCCTTTCTTTTTCTTGTCCCTGATCTGCTGGATTGCCGTCTGCGCACGGTCTAATGCCGCCGTCACTGATTGCATTCTCAAACCCCCCCATAATCTCATTATTCGGAATAAATGCCCGGCCCCTCCACCGGATTCAAGTAAATCCCCATGGTATCACCTTCCCCTAAATCTTTACACGCTCCAATATAGACTTTAAAAGCCCCATAAGTCTCCGTAGCAGCCCGATCATTAGAACACTCCCAGCAAAACCCATACCCCACTAAAAGTATATTTCAAAACACCCCCACCGTCAAGTACCCTTCATTTGAAAGCAAAAGCAACGCTTTACCTTCCACCCTCTCAAACGGGCAAGGCAGCCAAAATTTAAAAATTTCCTTTCAAGCCTCCGCACCGCAAACCGAAGCGCAATCTTCCATGATTTCTTCCCTCATATTATGATAGTAAACTATATTTTTCATCGTATTTTTCACTTCCGAAATCCCCAGCGCAATCTCATCCTCCAAACATTCCATCCCCAGGGAACGTTTCATATTATATTCCAGCCATTCCAGCCTGCCATAATTACTCCAATAAATGGTTTCCCAATCCGCCGGGAGTTCCCCGCCCGCCTCCGCATAAGACCTCAAAAAGCAGCGGAATAAATTATGGTCCATATGGCACTCCTGATATCCCGACCAGCATAATGCCAGTTCGTACAGCTCCACAAACGGGGAGGAATAACCAAGGCATTCCAGATCAATGATGCGGCAATCCATACCCTTCCACAATACATTTTTGCTATCCATATCATTATGGCAGACACAAACAAGCGGCGGGAGTTTTTTGATTGCGGCATTCCCGTTATCCTGGCTCTCGCAAAGCAAGGGGAGATTTTCCTTTAGCAAGCGGTAAAGCTCCCTGTCCCCTGCAAAATACTTCCCCATGTAAAATTCCCAGTCAATATGGATTTCCCCCTGCCCAAGCGCCTCCCTATGCCGGTCAAGCGCATGGATCTTAGCAAGGTGCTTCCCAACCTCACGGCAATGGGACTCGGTAATTTCCCCTGCTTGTAATGCCTTCCCGTCATACCATTCATACAAATAAAAAAACTGCCCGCCGATCTCCTGCATTTTCCTGCCCGAAAAAACCAGTGCCGGGATAACCGGGATTTTGTTTTCCTCCAACATAATTTCCAGCCTTTCCGCCACCCGGTAATTTTCCATCGCGGTTTCCCTCTGCATAATGTTAGGGTTCAATAATTTTACGGCATACCGGCCTTTTGTTGTAAACAGGGAGTACATTTTATGCAAAAAACCGCCTTCTAATTTAAGCGGCTGGCATTGAATCGCCCCTAGGCCACACTGGCCGCATATTCCCTCCAATAATCCACACACCAGGTCAGACCCCTTGGCAGTAACTTTCTTCATACATTTAACTCCATTCTTTTTCACAAAACAGACATTGGATCGTGCGCCACAACCCGTTCTCCGGCTGCAAAAATTTCATACTTTGATATATCATTATGATCCGGCAAAGTACCTACTGCATTTCTTATAATATATTTTTCCATCAAACGTGCATATACCCTGAAAGCAAAACCAATGCAAGCCCCTGCCCCCAGCCCTGGATCCAGCCCTTTGGCACCTTTTTGTACCCATCCGCATCCTTCATGACTGCCGTGCCGCCCGATACATTTAATACCCTGCCGTCCGCTGTGATATTGGCAAGCACGCCCGCAACGGCCTTCTCCACATAGGAAAGATGCAGTGGGTTGGCATTGTCAATCATGGCTGCCGCAATGCCGCAGGATGCGGAAACCTCCTCATAGGAGCTTTCGTCATCCAGAACCGTGCGCCACAACCCGTTTTCCGACTGCAGGAATTTCAGCGCCGCCAGCTGGTCGCGCAGCGAGCATTCCACCTCCATGCACTGCGGGTAGAGATACCAATCAGAAAGCAACTTTTTTACCTGCGCCATCGTATAAGCCGCCCATGCATTCGCGCGCCCCCAGTGGATCCCGGACATATGGCTGTCCGCCACATGGCTGTAACCGTGATACCACAGCCCAGTCTCTTTATTTTGTAAATACTGGATGTGCCAATAATACTGGTTTAACGCATCCTTTATGATCCCCTCATCCTTCTCCATCACGCCCACGCGCAGCAGGAAAAACGCCGCCATAAATAAAGTATCTGCCCAGCACTGCTCCGGGAAATCATTTTCCGAAGAGACCGTATGCTGCAAAACATTGTCACCAAAACGCAGCGCATCCTCCCGCAGGTATTTTACCTTGGACTTAATAATGTCATGGTAAAATTCCTCCCCCGTCTGTTGGTAGAGTGTCAACATCGTATGCCCCATCGCGCAGGTGTTGACATTCCATGCAGGCAGGCCAAGCTTTTGGTATTGCTTTGTCCAGTTTGCAAGGAAATCCAAATATTCCTGTTTTTTTGTCAGTTCCCATGCCTGACAGATGCCGTAGTACGCCACGCCGCACGGCCATTCCCAAGTTAGGTCCATGGTCATGGTCTTTTTTACGACCGCGTCGATGACAGCGAGAATATCTTTGTTTTCGAATTTTTCCATTTTTACAATCCGCCTTTCCGCGAAAGACACCAATGCATCATGGAATCTGTTGGCTGACTTTCGCTTTATTATTTTTCTTCTCCTGATATTATTTCTTTATATGACGGACAACACATGTGGGTAGGTGGTGAATCCGTCATTCCATGCTTAATTATAGCATAAGGGATTGGGTTTGTGTCTTTTATTTTCAAAAAATGAAAAACCAATGCTTTCCGGCCGTGTCTGTCCGCAGTGTGGGACAATGCCCTCAAAGGACGGCAACAACATCCCGTCCGAACCCCTCCCCGGCTCCAACAGGGATAAATTTCCCCGGCGGATATCGGAACAAGGTACACGAGTACACGGAAAACATCTTTGGGCTGGGTTTTGGAAAGTGGCGGTAATTCGACTGGATATGTAAAAAAAAGA
>CAYMGZ010000203.1:0-4722 GCA_964390095.1 uncultured Lachnospiraceae bacterium
TCCCTAAAGAATTCATAATAAATCCGCACATTCTCAAGTTCCCACCAAGGGCACACGCACGCCGGGCAGGCATCGAGGTTGTACACCCTCGCCCCTTCCATCGCCAGCAAAAACGGTGAGTGTGTCGCCATGATGAACTGGCATTCCTCCTCGTTCGCCCGCTTTTCCAAAAGTTTTACCAATTCCAGCTGCATCGCAGGGGAAAGGCTGTTTTCCGGCTCGTCTAGGCAGTATAAGGTCTTGCTCTTAATCTTTTTTTCAAAATATACCAGAGCCGTCTCCCCGTTGCTGCCAAGCTCCACCTCCTGCCCCGCCGTGCGGCGGATAAACTGCCGCCTTGAGACGGAGCGTGAGCGCGCCAAAATCTGCTGGCGCATCGTATCATAATCCTCCATGCTCTTGAATTTTACACTCGCCCCGAATTTCAATTTCGCATATTCCTCCCGCGCCCCCTGTTTGCCCTCGGTGATCTCATCGTTGCGCGTGCGCATCGCCAGCATGTAATCAAACACGTCATCGCTCGTGATGATACGGCTGCCGGACGGGATGCGCAGGGAAAAGCCCTCATCGTCATGGCCAAGTTCATATTCGCACGCATCGCGGTAAGCGTTGAATAATTCGCCGGAATTGTAGGGCGCGACGCGGTTTAGTTGCAGGCGGTTCGCAATCAGGTTCAACAGGGTGCTCTTGCCGGAACCATTCCCGCCGTAAAAAATCGTGACCTTGCCAAAAACAACCTCCGAAAGCTCCTTGCGGTCAAAAATACCGCAGGGGTAAGCATTGTCCACATAGCCGAATTTACCGCCGTTCTCCCATGCCTGCGCAAGGTATAGTTGCTCCTCGGATTGGATGGGCAGGGTAAAGCGGTAAAGATAAATCCCCGTATCATCCCCCGGCCTGACGGTCTTGTTTACGGCATCCAAAATAGGCGGTGGCACCGCTTTTTCTTTCGCATCCGGCACAATCTTTGTTTTCCGCTTTTTTCCACCCTTCTGGCCTGCACCGGCAGAATCCTGCGGGGAATCCGAAAAAGCTTCCCCCTCCTGCCCCTGCCGCACATCCCTACCCTCCATCACTGCACTTTCCGAAACCAACTGCACGCAAAGCTGCATGCGCACCAACACTTCTTCCTCGTCCGCACTTGACCTCAGCACCGGAATCATTTCCTCCGCATAGGAGTCCTGCAGTTTTTCATTCATCCCAGAAAGTGGTGCCAGCACGCGCTCCATTGCCGCACGCGTAATCAGGCCTTTTTTCACCGCGCGGTTTAATTCCTGCATTAAAATATATAATTTATCTTCATTTACCATATTACCCTCTTTTTATCCAGCGCAAAACAACGATTCCCCATGCCGTTTTGGCATATTCCTGTTATATCATGCACTATTTTATTGTAACAAACCACCCTGCAAAAATCAATGTCCAAAATCACGGCATGGGGAACCTGATTTTTATCTAACCTTTTCACACATATTCTTTCCTTCTTGTTCTTGAAATCATCGCATTTTCATTTTATAATGGACCCAGAATATAACAAATCACCACAATATAGTCATATGCAAACCAGCGGGATCTTAGCCGGTGCCGAAAACAAATTTCCGGGGAACATGGGGCAATCTATATCGTTGGCAATTCATTATCGCCAACTGCGCCGGGCACGGCCGCTCCGCGGCATCTTAAGCTTCGTGCGAGTGCGCATCCCCCAAAAGGGGGGTATATATTCGGCGATTTTTACTCACCGAATATATACGTAATTGTCTTGCCCTTAACTGCCGCGAGCAGAATAAAACAAATCAGAAAGGAAAACACGACCATGGACACAAAAAAATTCAGCGACCCGCTCTCCCTGCGGGCCATCAAAGTAACGGACAATTTCTGGAAAAGGGAAATGGAACTTGTGCGCACCGAAGTCATCCCATACCAGTGGAACGCACTCAACGACAACGTTCCGGGAGCCGCGCCAAGCTTCTGCATGAAAAACTACAAACTTGCCGCCGATTTAAACGCGCGCAAAAAAGCCGACCCATCCTACGAGCAGCCCGTATGGACGACTTCCGTCTTCAACCTCGTGCCGGAAGACATCAATAACCGCGAGGAACGTTTCTACGGCTTTTTGTTCCAGGATACGGATTTTACGAAATGGGTGGAGGCGGTTGCCTACTCCCTGACCCAGCATCCGGATGAGACGCTTGAAAAACTGGCCGACGACGCGATTGACATAGTGTGCGCCGCCCAGCTTGACAACGGCTACCTTGACACCTTCTACATCATCAACGACCAAAGCAAGATTTTTTCCAACCTGCGCGACAACCACGAATTGTACTGTTTTGGCCATCTGACCGAGGGCGCGGTCGCCTACTACGAGGCAACCGGCAAGGATAAGCTGCTAAAAGCTGCCTGCCGCTACGCGGATTACATCGACTCTTATTTTGGGCCACAGGATGGGAAATGCAAGGGCTACCCGGGGCATGAGATTGCGGAGATGGCTCTTGTGCGCCTCTACCACGCGACCGGGGAGGAACGCTATCTGAACTTAAGCCGCTTTTTTATTGACGAGCGCGGCAAAAAACCATATTATTTTGACAGTGAGGCGGACCACAAATTTACGCCAAAACCGGGCGATACCTCGCTTCGCCACTTCTACCACCAAGCGCATCTGCCGGTGCGCGAGCAGACGGAAGCAACCGGGCATGCGGTCCGCGCCGTCTACCTGTATTCCGGCATGGCGGACATTGCCCGCCTGACCGGGGATGAAGCGCTGTTTACCGCGTGTGACACACTTTGGGACAACATCGTAAACAAAAAAATGTACATCACAGGCGGAATCGGCGCAACCCACCTTGGAGAGGCATTCTCCTTTGGCTACGACCTGCCAAACGATACCGCATACGCGGAAACCTGCGCTTCCATCGGCATGGTATTTTTCGCCCGCCGCATGCTCCAGATAAGGCCGGACGCGCGCTACGCCAACGTGATGGAGCGCGAACTTTTCAACGGTGTCCTAAGCGGCATGGCGCTCGACGGAAAAAGCTTTTTCTACGTAAACCCGCTTGAAGTACTTCCGGAAGCCTGCCACAAGGACGAGCGCAAATTCCACGTAAAACCAATCCGCCAGAAATGGTTCGGCTGCGCGTGCTGCCCGCCAAACATCGCAAGGCTTCTAAGCTCCATCGCCGCCTACGCCTGCACGGAAAATGAGGATACGCTGTTTGTGCATCTATATATGGGGTGTGAACTGACGAAGAAAGTCGGGGAAAACGAAGTTTCGGTCCAGATCACATCCGGCTTCCCGTATGACGGGAACGTCACCGTTGAGGTAAATACCGATGTGCCGACCGGGATGACGCTTGCGCTGCGCCTTCCGGATTGGGCGGACGAATGCTCCGTAAACGGAGTCACCGCAACGATGCGGGAACTTTGCGGCATGGGGGCTGCCACTGCACCGGCAGGCCATTCCCTGCTTGCTGCGGTTGCAGATGCCACCGGCACGGCTTCGGCAAAAGTTGCAGACGGCTATATATATTTATCCGGCACATGGTCCGGCAACACCAAACTTGCAATAAATTTCCCGATGCGCCCGCGCATCATCGCCGCAAACCCGTCCGTCCGCGAGGATGCCGGGAAAGTAGCCGTGACCTGCGGACCGATGGTCTACTGCTTGGAGGAAGCGGACAACGGAAACGACCTGCACCTATTGCGGCTTGACTGCGCACAGCCGGATTTTAAGGTAACACCGGATGCAATCCTCTCCGCGCCGTCCATCACGGCGAAAGGCTTCCGCGAGGCAGGCGCAGCGGAGGGCGAAGGCCTCTACCATGTCGATCATGCACCAAAACTTACGGAATGCCGCCTTACCTTCCTGCCATATTATATGTGGAATAACCGGGGCGAGGGTGAAATGGCCGTTTGGGTAAGGAGGATGTAATGAGCCAAAAGCGTTATCAGATTTCCCCCATTGAACTGGTTTCGTGGGCGGAACCTCTGTTCGGCTTTGGAAAGAGGGCAACAGGATTTTCCGAGAAGAAAATTGCCGCCTATGAGGCAGCGGCGGGCATTCGGCTTCCCGCCGCCCTGCGGGAATACTATCTCGCCTGTGGCAAGGCCAGCCTAAACCGGGCGCTGCATGAAATATTGGTTCCGGATACGAAAGCCAAACCGGGGGATCGTATAGCCTTCGTTTATGACTATATTGAGGAGGACTTGGACAATTTTCAAAAAGACGGGGAGGAAGACTACGAAGAACTGGCCAGGATCCGCGCCCTGCCCCGGGAGCGGTGGGGCGAAGTTGCAGGCAACTACCTGATGTTCTGGTGCGAAAACCAAGGCTGCTGGCACGCGGGCATCAAAGAGGAAGATTTGGGCCAGCCCAACCCGCCGGTGTATTACGATCAGGATGATATATACAAATGGGAACCCTTTGGCGACTCTGTCCAGTCCTTCCTCCTGTCCATCATGGTTGGTAATCTGGAGACAGAAGCCAAACCGGACGAGTTTGACGACCCTGCCGAAATCCAAAAAGTCCTGTCCGGGGGCGGTGTGGATTTTTTGCAGCTGTGTGAACCATATCCTTTCCCCGGCGGGCGCTTCTGCCACACTTGTCTGGATACGGAGACCAACACCCTGTATATCTACGGCGAGGAGGCAGAGGGCCGTCCTGCCTATTTGAAAGTATTTAGGCCGGATAGGGAAAAATAGGCGACATAATGAAATCCTAAACATGTC
>CAYMGZ010000203.1:4732-5611 GCA_964390095.1 uncultured Lachnospiraceae bacterium
TATTGCGTAACAAAAAATCAAACTTGACAGCGTCCGAATGCCATGCTAAAATAACAGCGTTATGATTTTTAAGTAAACATTCAAACATCTTATGAAAGCAATATTGCAGGCTTGCCTGCGATATGCACGGGTATAAAATTGAAAGAAGATCGTGAGACAAAGGAACGCCTGTTAGAAAGTGCAAAAAGGGAATTCCTCGAAAAAGGTTATATGAAAGCTTCCCTTCGCACTATCTGCGCAAAAGCCGGCGTTACCACGGGCGCACTGTATTTCTTTTTTAAAGATAAAGAAGAAGTATTCGGCGCTCTGGTTGATGCGCCGGTTGACCAGCTTTTCCAACTGCTTTACCAGCATTTTGACGAGGAAAGTAAGATGCTTGCGCATCAGCCGCAATACGAACATGCAAACGGCGACCACGACATATTTGCCGAGACACTGGTACGGTATCTCTATGACCACTATGAAGCGTTTTTCCTGCTTATAAAAAAATCACAGGGTTCCCGCTATGAAGATTTTCCTGACCGTATTACGGTGTTTCTCGAAAAAAGATATTTTGCGTTTATGTCGGATTACGCGGCGGAACACCATCTGCCCGCACCCAATGCCTTTTTGGTGCATTTTATCGTCCATGCCTGCGTTGATTTACTGGTGCAGCTTTTGCTGTATGAAAAAGATGTGGAAAAGGCGGTTTCCATTCAGAAAAAGCTGCTGGAATTTATTGTAGGCGGATGTATGAAATTGGTATTTTAAAATACCGCGGCTGCGGCAGGCGCACCTTACAAATAAAACCGGAAATAAATAAAACCAAAAATCCGGTTTTATTTTCAGGCTTCTACATAACAGCGTTATGTTACTATCCGTAAAACGCCGATATTTTTT
>CAYMGZ010000204.1:0-5604 GCA_964390095.1 uncultured Lachnospiraceae bacterium
AGCCCCTGCCCGCACCCCGCCCTCGGCGGATCCACCACAACCACATCGGCGCGCATCGTCCCGCCGCTTTCCTCATACTTCTCCGGCAGCACGTCCTCCGCCGCGCCGACAAAAAACTCCACGTTTGTTATCCCGTTCAATTCCGCATTTTTCCGCGCATCCTCAATCGCCTGCGGCACAATCTCCACACCGTAAACCATCTTCGCCTTCTGCGCCAGAAACAGCGAGATCGTTCCAATCCCGCAATACAGATCCCAGACCACCTCATCGCCCTTTAAATCCGCATAGGCAAGTGCCTGCTCATAAAGGCGGCGCGTCTGCCCCGGATTGACCTGATAAAATGACAATGGCGAAATCCGGTATCGGATTGGCCCAATGTAATCCGTAATATATGCCTTCCCGTAAATCGGCACGACCCTGCTGCCCAAAATGACATTTGTTCGCTCGGTATTGATATTCAGGCACAGGCTTACAAGCCTGTACTGCAAATCTATGCTGCCATCAATGCCTGCTTTCGCCGCCCCATCGCATCTTACGCTACTGCTGCTTCCATCCTCCCATTCCCTTTTCCTCGTCTCCCTTTCCTTCCGGTTCCACTCCCGGACTGCCCCTTCAAGCTTCCCCAAAAGTACCTCCGCCTGCGGCAGTTTCTCCCCATTCACGACCACGCACACCATGATCTCCCCGGTCACAAACCCGACCCTCGTTAAGACATGGCGCACCAGCCCTGTGTGCGTCTCCTCCTGATACGGCGCGACCCCACATTCTTCCAGATACTCCCGAACCGCCGCCATCAGCACCGCATTCACCGGGGCTTGGATACAACATTCCTTTGTGTCCACAATATTGTGCGAATGCCCTGCATAAAACCCGATTGCGGCCTTGCCATCCTTCCTTACCCCGACCGGGAATTGTGCTTTATTGCGGTAATAGTACGGAACTTCCATGCCAATGATTGGTTCTAAGCACACATCCTTTACACCGCCAATGCGTTCCAAACAATTTTTTATCTTCTCCTGTTTATAAACAAGCTGGCGCTCATACGAAAGATGCTGCAGCTGGCAGCCTCCGCACTGCCTCGCCACCGGGCAGCGCGGTGTGACACGGTCTGCAGATGCCGTCAATATTTCCTCGACCCGCGCATAACCGTAATTTTTCTTGAATTTCAAGGCACGCGCGCGGATCACATCCCCAGGCACGGCATCCTTCACAAAAAAGGTAAAACCGTTGTAACGGCCGATGCCCTCGCCGTCGTTCCCTAAATCCTCGATTGCCAGTTCAAACAAATCATTTTTCTTTAAACCACAGCCCGTTCCTTCTGTCATATGTTATCCTCTTCTTCCTTGCTTACAAACAAATGCACCTTCATACCCTGTTTGTGCCCGCAGCGCAAACAGGTCGTGTGAACGAAGTTATGATCTTAAAATTGCCGCAATCTTTCGGTTCGTTCACACTTTCGGTTCGTTCACACTGAAAGACATGCCGGGGCGGCATGACCTCCTTACGTCATTCCTGCCTTCCGGCACAAACAATCCATGAAACCTCGCACGGAGCAGCCATTGCATCCTACCGGAAGTAAAAAAGCTAAAGCTTTTTGAAAATGAACCGTTTGGAGGTTCATTTTCAATTCTTCCGTGCGGAAGGGGGCACACCCAAAACTTTTTGCCAACCTTCCGCCCCACTTTATTTTCACACAACCGTCCTCTTCAAATTCGTCTCCAACAACCTCTGGTACCCGACCCACTCAAGCTTCGGGTCCGCCCCGCCAAAAATTTCCTTCAACGTCTCCATCTTCGCATCCGCATTGTCCGCGATATAGAGCGCGAGCGCCTCGGCGAGTGCCGGCTTTTTCGGTGAGCCGAATTCCAGTTCCCCATGGTGCGCCAGGATGCAGTGCACTAATTCTTCCTCCAGCTTTTTCGGGAAGCCGCCAATCTCGCGGCAGCGCGCGCTGATGGAGGATGCCCCGATATAAATATGGCCGAGCAGGTTGCCCTCATCCGTGTAATCATTCTCCGGGAACGGCGAGATTTCCTCCATTTTCCCAACATCATGGAACATCGCGGCTGTCAGCAGCAAATCCTTGTTCAAAAGTTCATATGTATCCGCCAAAAATGCGCATAGTTTTGCTACGCCGAGCGTGTGCTCCAGCAGCCCGCCGATAAAGCCGTGGTGCACGGCTTTCGCTGCCGAATGTTTTTTAAAGCGCGCCACAAAATCTTTGTCCGCCACAAAAAAGCTCTGCAAAAGCTCCTGCAGGTGCGGTTCCTTTACCATTGCGACCAGCTCCAAAAGCTCCGCGTACATTTCCTCAATGTTGCGCGTTGTCATTGGCATGTAATCCGCCGGGTCGTACTCGCCCTCCTGGCATTTGCGCACGCGCTTGATGTTTAACTGCAATGCCCCCTGAAAACTTGTTACCTGCCCATCAATGCAGATATAATCCATTGTCTCAAAATGTTCCACACCTGCGCCGAGTTCCCACACCTTCGCATCAAAAACCCCGGTCTTGTCCTGCAGCGTGATGGAATAATAACTTTTGCCTGCCTTTGTTTTTAGCGTCTGCAGCTTTTTGCACAGGTAAATTTCCCTGACCATCTCTCCTTCTTTCAATTCAGCCAAATATCTCATTTTATAAACATCCTTTCCTTATATGAAATATCTTTATTCCTTAAAATAATTGCCACTCCTTACTTGTGGCCATGCTGCGGCCATCTTTTCGGGAGCAGCGAATCCACCCATGTTTGCGCCCCGGCACAAACAACCCACGAAACCTGTGCAAGGCAGATGGCTGTTGCATCCTGCGGGCAACCAAAAGGCAAATCCTCCCTTATGCCCGTTCCACATTACTTCCGTTCCCCTAAGACGACAGTCACTTCCATCTCTTCCGCCTTCATCCGCACGGTTCTCCAAAGTTCCACCTTCATTTCCATCCCCGGTGAGCGCAGGTTTAAAAGCGCGTCAAACCCGCCGAAGGTATAGATGAAATTATTATCCACCTTTGTAATGATATCGCCCGTCTTGATCCCTGCCTCAAATGCCGGGGAATCATTCTCCACTTCCGTGACATAGATCCCGTTGTCCAGACCCTGCTTCTCCAGCGCACTCCTTGGCATATCCTCACCGCGGATGCCAAAATATACCCGCCTTCCCCCCGCTGCCAGGCGCTCGATTACATTTTTCAGCTTTGTGATGCCAACGGCCGTGCACATGGATTGGTCTAAACCTGATTTCATTGTTCTTGTGATGATTCCGACAATCTCCCCGGAGAGGTTTGCGATTACGCCGTCCCCATCCCCACTGTCCGTTGTGCTCGTATTAAACAAATCAACACTGCCATCTGTGATATAATATACACTTTCATGGCTTGTCACCATGCCGAACTCCCTCGAACCGATATATCCGTTCGGGTTTCCGAGCGCCAGGACCGGCGTGCCGACTGCAAGCTGTGTGGATTCGCCGAATACCGCCACCTGTACGTTTGTTATAAAATGCTCCGGGAGTTTTTCGGCGGCAACGCTTACCACCGCGATGTTATAATCCTGGTCGTAGCTCCAAAGCCCTGCCTCGTAATTTTCTTTGTTCACGGTCAGGCTGATGCGGCTTGCGGACTGGATCCGGTCAAGGTTGGTGAGCACCAGAAGTTCCGAATCATTTTTCCCGATCACAATCCCGGTTGTCTGGCTCTGTGTCTCATATGGGTTGTCCAGCCAGTCAATGCCGCTGGCAGTTACCGTGATGGTCACAAGGGATTGCTCCACCGCGCGCGCGACCTCCTGAATTCCCGAAAACAGCGCTGCGCACTGCTCCGCAAAGGATGGGGTCGGCGACGGGCTTCCCGTTGGCACCGCAGGGGACGGGGTCGGGGTTGCAAGCCCGGCTGGCGGGGTTATGGTTGCAGAAGGGGTCGCATCCGCGGATGGGGTCGCCCCTGCGGACGGGGTAGTTCCTGTGGTTGGGGTAAGATCCGCAGGCGGGGTTAGGTTTCCCGGCGGCGTGACCCCTGCGGACGGGGTCACATCCCCCACGGGGGTGGCGCTTGCCGATGGGGTTGGATCCACTGGCCGGGTCACATCCCCGGACGGGGCTGCCCCCGCGGACGGCGTAGTGTCCTCCGACGGCCGCACCGGGCGCAGGGTCGGGGTCGGGCGGCGCACAGGGGTTGGGGTCGGCTCATCCCCGACACCTAAGAAACGTTTCAGCGGTCCATCCGCACACAAAAACACTGCCCTCGCCACAATGCCAAAAATTACCGCAAGAAATACCGTGAACGCCACGGACAACGCCATTTTCCTGACCCTATTCCTTCTCCTTGATATCACTTTTTCCCGAATAAACTGATACTCCTTGTTCCCCGTCTGATTTTTTTGCTCCATTCTCGGACTTCCTCCATGACCAAAACCATCTGTACATCCGAAACCCGCCGTCAGGGCCTTATTTTGCTACTTTGTGAGACCGTTCCCCAGAGGCGTTTCCCGCACCGCTCCCGCACTGTTCCCGTACCGTAAAGCAGTATTTTCCTTAATTACGGGCTGCGGAATGGCTGCCAAAAGACCATCAAAAGCTGCCAAGGCTACCAAAAGATCCGCCAAGGCTGGCAAAGACCACTAAAAACGCCAGGAAATAACGATCCGATTCATTCTCCCTTTATTCTACCATGCACCTATGAACGAAATATGAACAACTTATAAGCTTTTTGCCAATGTAAAAATAAACTCCGTTCCCACCCCTTCCGTGCTGACCACATTGATATTCTCGCGGTGCGCCTGGATGATCTCCTTCGCGATGGAGAGCCCCAGCCCGGTTCCTTTTTTGTCCTTCCCGCGCGAGAGGTCGGTCTTGTAAAAACGCTCCCAGATGCGTTTGACGGAATCCTTCGGAATCCCGATGCCGTAATCTTTGACCTCGACAATGACCTTGTTCCCCTTTTCTTCCGTCTTGATGTCGATGGATGCGTCCGGGTTGCTGAATTTGATTGCGTTGTCAATCAGGTTATAAAGTACCTGCTGTATCTTTCCCATGTCCGCGTCCACAAACAGCGTGTCATCCCCAAAAATAAGGTTTAGCGTGATCCTTTTTTTGGTGCAGGTTCCCTCAAAGGTCATTGCTGTCCGGTGAATGACCTCATTGATATCAAAACTTGAGATTTCCAAGATGACCCCCTGATTTTCGAAACCGTTTAAGGTCAGCAGGTTCGCGGTCAGCTTTGTCAGCCGTTCCGTCTCAAACAAGATGATATCAAGGTACTTTTGCTGCATTTCCGGTGGGATCGTGCCGTCCACCATCGCTTCCACATAGCCCTTGATTGATGTGAGCGGCGAACGGAAATCATGTGAGATGTTCCCGACAAATTTTTTCTGGTAATCGTCCAGGTTTTTGAACTCGTCCGCCATGAATTTAATTGCGTTTGCCAGGCTGCGGTACTCGTCATGCGACCGTATTTTCATCGGCACGTCAAAATGCCCGCGCGCATATTCCTCCGTGACCTGCGTCATGCGCCGCACCGGGGCAAGCGTGATTCCATAGATCACCGCAAAAATCACGAGGAGGATAAACATAAATGTTATATAACATATATTTACAATATCAAGATATTGCGTGACA
>CAYMGZ010000205.1:0-5588 GCA_964390095.1 uncultured Lachnospiraceae bacterium
GATTCCGGGGCGATGCTGCGCAACGTAAAGGCCTGGCTGGAGGACCATTACCAGGTCATTCTTGCAAATTCCGGCATGATGGCAATCAAATACCTGACCCTAAACCGCCCGGACCTTGTGCTGCTCGATTATGAAATGCCGGTCTGCGATGGCAAGCAGGTGCTTGAGATGATCCGCACGGAGACGGAATTTGCGGACATACCGGTGATTTTTTTGACCAGTAAGGGGGATAAGGAGAGCGTGTTGGAAGTGATGTCGTTAAAGCCGGAGGGGTATCTGCTAAAGACGATGCCGCCGGCGGACATCATCCATGCCGTGGATGAATTTTTCGAGAAGAAGAAGGCGATGAACGGTATGGTATAAGTGCGCATAAAAAGGGAACTGCCACATGCCATGGCAGTTCCTAAAAGGGGAGGATAAGTATTTTTCCTTATCTTCTGTAATGGCCGGAACCGGAGGGGGAATTCCGGAACCGGCACCACATTTGAAGTGGATATTGATATTATAACCGTTATTTCGGGGCTTATTCAGAAAAATAAAAAGAAACGAGGGATTATCATGAGTTTATTGCAGGAATGGAGAGAGGAAGCCTACTCAAAGGATATGAACAAGAAGGAGGGGCAGCTTTACTGGGGAAATTACTTCGCGGTGGAGAAAGGGATCTACGAACAGCTTTTGGCAGCACCGGGGGAAGTTGTGACCGGAACGGTTAAGTCATTGGCGGACAAGTATGGAACTTCCATACGGATCATGACAGGTTTTTTGGATGGCATCAATGACAGCCTCGTGCGCCCGAACCCGATTGAGGAGATGACGGAGGACACGGAGGTAAACCTTGGCTACAGCAAGGAGAAGCTTTACAAGGAGATGGTAAAGGCGGAGGCGGACTGGCTCTACAACCTTCCGGCGTGGGATGATCTTTTGACGAAGGAACGCAGGAAAGAGCTGTATCTGGAACAGAAAAAGTCCGGCACGGTCGTGAAGGAAAGAAAAATCGGAAGGAATGAGCCTTGTCCTTGCGGCAGCGGCAAAAAATATAAATTCTGCTGCGGAAGATAGGCTTTTTGGTCCGTTTTATTTTGGGGGCAGGGTATAAAGTTCAGAAAAAAGCATACGCTGAAAGCGGGGAACGACGGACCGGCAGCAGGGGGCTCCCTGTGCCGGTCCGCTTGTTATAACAGAACCGCCTTGTGGCGTTTTTGTGTACATGGGCATCCCTTTGTATGTATGGCACACAAAGGAGATTTTGGTGGCATGAAATTATGGAACATAGGGAAAATGAGGTGAGCGAATGGGCAGGAGAAAGGGTGGACTGGATTTTACAAGGGATTCCCGCCGGGGCAGGAGAAAAATAAAGGGTGGGGAAATTATTTTGATGCTGTTTATTTTCCTTGTCGCGCTCGGGGTGGGCGTGGCGGTCTTTTTGGCATTGAAGGAGCGCATGAACCACCCGGACGCGGAGGAACCATCAAAAAGCCCGGTGCCGACCCCGACGGCTGGGGTGGCGGACTTGGCAGAGGAAGGGGAGGACGGTGGCAATGAGATGGCGGCGGCAGGCCCTTTTGGGATGTGGAGCGTGCCGAAGGAGGATGAGGAGGTCGAGGCCGTCATACCGACGGAAGAACTTTGGATGGAGGATTTTGTCGATACGAGGACACCAACGCGGGCAAAGGGGATCTATATGACCTCGGATGCGTTGCGGAACCGCCTGGATTATATTTTGGAGCTGATCGATGACACGGAGCTCAATACCATCGTCATCGATATCAAGGATGACGACGGGCGCATCACCTATGCGATGGAGGGGGAACTGATCGACCAATTCGGCACGGCGCGTTCCTTTATCCCGGATATCGAAGGTTTTGTAAAAACCATGAAGGAACATAATGTTTACCTGATCGCCCGCGTGGTCGCCTTCAAGGACCCTCTGCTCGTGCGCACAAAGCCGGAGCTTGGGCTGCACTTAAGTGACGGGAGCGTATACAAAGATTACAAGGGGCTTGGCTGGCTGAACCCGACCAAACAGGAAGTGCTTGACTACTATGTTGAAATAGCACAAAATATTGCGGACATTGGATTTGACGAGATCAATTTTGACTATGTCCGTTTCCCGACGGAGGGAAAGATTTCCGAGCTCGTGTACGGGGATGGCGAAATGACAAAGATAGAGGCGATTTCCGCCGCCGTGAAATACATGTGCGAGAAAATCAAGCCGATGGGGATTTTCGTTTCCGCCGACCTGTTCGGCGCGGTCATCCGCAGCGCCGTGGACCAGAGGATTGTCGGGCAGGATTATCAGGAACTGGCATTGTACCTTGATTATATCTGCCCGATGATCTACCCGTCCCACTATTCGGACGGGTATTACGGGATCGAGCACCCGGACACGGAGCCTTACAAGATGATTTACGCGGCGCTCTCGGATTCGAACAAGGTGCTCTCCGGCATCCCGGATTACCGTAAGCGCGCGGTGGTGCGGCCGTGGCTGCAGGATTTCACGGCTTCCTATCTGCGCCATTATATTAAATACGGGCCGACACAGGTGCGCGAGGAGATTGAGGCGACCTACGACAGCGGCCATGACAGCTGGCTTTTGTGGAACGCGGCGGTCAATTACACGAAAGGCGCACTGATGACCGAGGAAGCGGCGGATTACGCGTATGCCCACCGCCCGACCCCGACCCCAAGCCCGACCCCGACGATCCCAATCCCGACAAAGCTGCCAAACGCAGGGCAGTATATCGATTCGCCGTGGAAGCGGGAGGAATGAACAAAAAAATGGTGATTATTTGGAAAAATGACTTATTTATATCAAAAAAGGTTAAGAAATTTTAGGGGTATGCCGATAATATTAGAAAGCATAAAAACTTGCAGAGAATGGAGGGATAAAATGCAAGGAAGGAAGAAAAAATTGCTTGGTTTTTTGCTTTTGCTCCTGATGGTGGCGGCAGTGGTGCCGACAATCCGGGCAAAGGCGGCAGGCGAAGGGCTGCAGATCACGGAGATTAACTATGAGAATGAGACGCTGACAGTCAAGACCACGAATTCGGATTCTTATCTGTACTACTCGGATGAGAAAAAAAGGACTTGGGAGTGGGCGGGTGAATTCCCGGAGAGTGGGGAGTTTGTGCTTGACATCTCATGGGTGAAAAAGACAAAGGACTACGTGATGGTGTTCCGGGGAGATAAGTCGGACGAGATTTCAGTGACGTTGCCACAGCAGAACAAGTCGTTTAAGGTGACGTACAATTATAAGGATGAGTGCCTTCGGTTTACCAATGATGACAAGCAGGCTGTTTATTGGCGCAAGGCGGATTCCACGGTTTGGAACCCGGTGACGATAACGGACGGGAAGATGGATCCTCAGACGTTGGATGCATTCCGCAGGCTTTATGCGCGGGGGGCAACGCTGTATCTGTGTACATGGCCGGTGAACGGTACCTCGGCAAGTGCCGCGGGGGTAAGGCCGTCAAAAGAGGTTAAGTTCTCGCTGAAAAAGCAGGCTACTGCGCCAAAGCTTTCGGTCAAGCTGCCGGGAACGGTTGCGGTGACGGACAAGATGGAGTATCAGGTTGCCGGCGCGGATACGTGGACGGCATGCAGCGGGAAGACGCTGGATTTAAAGGAAGCGGCATCGGAGGCGTATTATAAGGAGACGACACCGGGAAAGGAAACAAGGGTTTATGTGCGCGTGGCGGCGACGGAGAAGGCGCTCCCTTCCGCAAATGCGACGGTGACGGTGCGGGCGCAGGAAGCGGCACCGGAGCCATATCAGAAAGATGATACAAAGGAGACAGGACAGATTGAATCGGGGCTTGCAAATGCGATGACCTTGAAGTTTACGTTTCATGAAGTGAAAGAAACGGATGCGGATGGTAAGGAAGTAGTGAAGGTGGAGAAGCCGTCAAGCAAAAACCCGTATGAGTATACGGTCGTGCTGAAAGATGAGCAGTTAAAGGACGATGCAAAGTGGACGGCCATCACGACGGAGAGTGTGGAAATTGATTCCACGAAGGCACCGGAAGGCTCCACGGTGTATATCCGCAAGAAAGGCAAAGTGGAGAGCACGTTGGTTTGGCAGCCGGAGTCACAGGCCTATACACATACAGTAGAGAAGTATCCGGAGGGTAGTACATGGGAGGATGCTGCAAGCATCAAGGATGGTATCCTTTATCTGGTAAAAGAGGAAGGTGTGGAACCGAAAGGCTTGGAGTTTAATATTATATTGCAGTCCCCGAATACTGACGTGAAGAGTATTACCTGTGGTGGTAAGGCTTTGAAGTTCACATCTACGATATCGGAAGATGGAAACAAGGTTCATGTGGTAATCACAGATACTTCGGATTATGAGGCGGCCGTGACGGAGCGTGATAAGGAGCAGGAGGTTAAGATCACGTTGGCGAACGGTGAAGTGCTTAATAAGGCGAGACTGACGATTCTGCATGGGGCAAGTGTGAGCGGTGAGAAAAAATTCACGATTACACATGGGCTTGATCCAAGCGCAAATAACCCGTACACGTTTGTTGTAAATCCGGGGTTGACACTTGAAAAGACAGGATCTGAAGCAGATGCAGAACATGGGAAGACGACGGTGGCAAGCCTGACCTTTATGGGGGAGGATATTGCATTCACTCCTCCTGAGACACAGACGGATGGATCCTATAAGATTCAGTTTACGGCGAAGGCGTTTGATAAAGTATTCTTGAATTGGGGGATCGAACTGGATAAAGAACTTCCGTTGACGATTGAAATGAGCAACGGGCAGAAGATTACAAAAGGGGTGAGCATAACACTGCATGAACCGATCAAGTCAGAGACAGTGCAAACTGCCACAATAGAAGAGGGAAAGGCAGCAAAGGATATTGAACTTATTTTTACAGCAGATGTAGCAGGTGCAAGTATCAAGGAAATCTATTGGAATGGTCAAAGAATTAGTAAGCAGGCAGCAGCGGTGGATACTAAGATAACTGTAGTAATTACAAAAGAGGCAATCAACGGATTAAAATTCCCAGTTGATGCCGTTGATTCTACATCATTTACAGCACCAATTGTATTTGAACTTTTGGATGGTAGTCAGGCTAGTCAGGTTTACCAGTTGACATTAACCCGGGCACTAGCGGCAACACCGTAACTTTAAAACCCATATCAGAACCGGCTGTTGCAAAACCAGCCAACCCTACACAATGCCAAGGTTTCGGATTCCATCCGGATTCCGGACTCCCAAACAAAGAACCGTGTGAGATTGCCGTTTTGCAACAGCCCCTAAAAAAAGCCCTGTATTGTCACAGGACAGGGTTCCAACAGGAAGCAAATGCCGTTTATGCGGCGGAATGAGAGGAAGTATGAAGGTAAAAGATAAATTGCAAAGACTTCTTTTAAGTTTATGCTTTGCCCTTCTGGTTGCTGGCGCAGGGCGTGTGGTGTGCCTTGCAGAAGGGGAAACGACAGGAGCTCCGGGCGATACTACGCCGACGGAGACACCGGATGAAACCCCAACGGATACCCCGGCTGCTACCCCGGCACCGGTAAAGCCGGTGGAGATTGACTATGACGAGCTTTGGCTCAAAGTCGATAAGGCGGGTAATACG
>CAYMGZ010000206.1:0-5581 GCA_964390095.1 uncultured Lachnospiraceae bacterium
TTAGTAAAAACAATTTAAATAAAAAACTGTGTTGAAAGAGTAATGATATGTTATAAAACATAACGGAAATGCCCTTAGATTCACAGTTTTTTTGATTTTTTACAAAAAAATCCATTATCCATTTTAACCAAAAATGAAAGAAAAGTCTGTGAAAATCGACGTTTGATTTTCTCTTTACAAATCACGGTTTATCCAATACAATAGTAATTGTCTTAATTATCTGATTTCAGAACGTTACAGCACCACGCTGCTGCATGCCGGAAAAGGAGAGGACTTGTGAAAGTCGCTTACTGGGGAAATTGCAGGGGGAGCGGGGTAACATGTGCTTTAACGGCAGTCGGTTTGACGGCTGTGCTTGCATACCCATTTAAAATTACAATTTTTGAGAACCATTACAGCAAAAACGGGGTGCTGCGGTATCTTTATCCGAGAAAATGGCTTTACCGCGTTGCGGAGGCGGCGGATGGTTATGGGAGGTTTGGGGAAGATGTGCGAAGGCATGGGAATACAGGGGATTATCCGGTGATTGAGCTGCTTGAGAAGGGACTTTACTATGTTCCGCAGTTTACGAAAAATGCAGACCTTTTTGATTATCAATTTTACTGTGACTTGATGCCGGTACTCAAACAATATTCGGAGATCGCTTTCATTGACACACAGAGGGGGAATGCAATCTCATCCAAGCTGATTTTGGAGGAGGCGGATGTTGTTGTTGTACTGCTAAAGCAGGATATGTACGAGGTTCAAAGTTTTTTCCAGAATTATTCATCTTTGGTTCCGAAAACATTCTTTATTATCAGCAATTACCATCGAAAAAGCAAAGTGAATCTGTCAAAGATCATTTCCGAATTCGGCATCCGCAAGGATTGTATCGGGGTGATCCCACACTCAGAAGAATTTCAGTTTGCGGCGGCTTATGGGAGGATGATTGAGTATATCAGTTCAAATTATGTCAGGAGTGACCGGAGGGAAAACCACGATTTTATGCAGGAATTGAAGAAAACCACATTTTTATTGATGCAACAAGTGGCATTCAACAGGGAGTTGGGGGAAGTATTTTAAGATGGAACAAAAGAATTTCGGGTTTGGCAGTGTTGTGGTGCACAATACACAGGATTTTGGGTTTGGCAGTGTTGTCGCAATCCGCAATCCGGGGAAGGAGGGGGAGGAATGAAGAGCAAGGTATTAGGGTTTGTGGGGATGGATGTGCAGGATACCATGCTTTATTTGTCGCGCATTTTCTACCATATGGGAAAGCGTGTCCTGATGGCGGATTATTCCGAATCACAGGCACTTTATTATTGCATACCGATGATCCCGGGAACGGATGCGTATACCGTGCAGGTGGAGTACCGGGGAACGTATTTTACGAGCGGTCCGGTCCGGGAGAAGGATTATGAGGCCTATGATGTGATCATGCTCTTTTTCGGGTTTGAGGGGCGGAGGGAGGTGCATAACTGCACGCATATGATCTACACGACGGATGACGAGAAAAACCATGTGGAGCGCCTTTGGCAGATGGTGGGAGGGTGTGCGGGTTACTCGCAGATCGTGTTCCGCAACGCGGGCAGGAGGAAGCATTACGGGCAGGTGCAGGAGGGTTCATTCCCCAAGATGGTGCGCGAATCCTGCGCTTATACCTGCAACGACAGCGCGAAGGAAAAGCGCCTGCGCGTACAGTGCCAGTACAATGAGGTTTTTTCCTTTAAGGGGATTTCGGCACAGTTTAAAAAATATCTTGTGGACACGGTGCGCGCCGTGTTCCCGGGGGAGGGGCAGGGGAAGGGATTTGAGGAATGTTTTAGGCGGGCGCAGCTGGGGGAGTAAAGGAAAGGCAGGGAAGCAAAATGGTTGTTGCGTTGACGGACGGGATTTTGGGGCAGCTTGGAACAACGGTGGATACGGCACTGTTGGGGCTGTGGATGGCGTATGTGGAAAAGAGGGATACTTTGCTGATGTCCGTGCAGCCGGGCCGGCATGATCTTGAGACCTATCTGATTGGGGCAAAAAGAAGGCCTGGGGGCAGGTGGGAAAGCGGGAATGGCATCGAGGCGCTCCGGAAACTGGTGCGGGCAGGGCTTGCAGACGGGAACGGGGTCAAGGAATGCGTCACGGAGCTTGGGAAACATCTTGACCTTCTGCCGGAACAGTTTTATGACACGAGAGAACGCACCCTGCGCGATTACAGGGAAAGTATGGATGGCATGCTTTATGAGCTGGAAAAACAGTATGAATTTGTATTTTGTGATATCGGGGAGGAGCGGGGGGAGCTTGCTGCCCCGGTGCTGAAAAAAGCAGGCCTCCTGGTCCGGAATATCGGGCAAAATACAAAGGATTTTTTGCAATGCTTTGAAGAAAGCAGGCAGGTTTATAAGGCAGTCCCCGTTTTTTATCTGGTTGGCTGTTATGACGCGGAGTCAAAATATAACCTCCATAACCTGCGGCACTGTTACCGGGAATTTTCTTCATCAAACCTGGATGCCATACCATATTGCACGGAAATCCGCGATGCATGCCTGGACGGGAAGCTGCTTTCGGTTTTTGAAAAATGGAGGGCGGGTAAGGCCGCGCCGCCGTTGGAAAATTTCTTCGGGAAACTGAAGGGTGTGGCGGAAAAGCTTGGCGGGATAAGGGGGCAGGAGGGATGAAAAAAAGCAGGGAAGTGCCGGAGACACCGATGCAGTTAAGTGCGCAGGTCAAGGAATTTATTGAGGGGCTGATTTTTTCGGAGGACGAGCAGGAAAGGAAGAAACGCGGGATAAAAAAGAAACAGGAATCACAGAGGGGGAGGCTGCGGCAGGCACTGCACCGGTGCAGCCTTGGCAGTGAGAAGGACAGGCTGTTTGTAAAGGAATTTATAAAAGAAGTCATTGCGGAAGGGTTAAACCTTACGGAAGGTGAGCTTTTTGCCCTGTTTCCGGTGCACCGTGGGCGAAACCTTCCCGCGCAGGACTGTTTTGAGGTTTTGCTGTACTATGGCCTGCGCCGGTACGGGGAAGGGGGATTTGCGCAGATGTGCAGGAAATATGGCCTTCCGAAAGGGCTGACAGGAGAAAAGGCAAAGGGTGGTTATGAAATTTCGGAGCATGAGCTAAGGGAGATGGTGGGGGCGGAGCACATGGCATTCACTTACCCGGATCTGCTCGAGCTCCTTGCCCAGCGGGTCTACCAGGAATTGTACGGTTTTTCTTTCTGCGACCGTCTGATTTCGCAGGAGGTGGCAGTGGACGGGGTTTCCGCGGGGATGGATGCCGTTTATGTGATGCTTGGCGGGAAAAAGATACGGCTTCCTTTCCTGTCTTTTGGGTCGGAAGATGCGCTTGCGCGCGTTGTGCGCAAGCTAGGGCGCAACCATCCGCAGGCACAATTAAGCCGAAGGAACCCGGCGATGGTACTTGGGTTGGAAAATGATGCCCGCGTGACGCTTGCAAGGCCTCCGGCGGCGGAAGGATGGAATTTTTACGTGCGGAAATTTAACACGGTTTCCGCCGGGGAATTAAAGGAACTTTTGACGGACAAAAATGCGGACCTTGCCATCAGCTTACTGCGCATCCTTGTAAAAGGCTGTGCCAACTTAGTGATTACGGGGGAGCAGGCGAGCGGGAAAACAACACTGTTAAAGACTTTGGTTGGTTTTATTGATGGGAGATACAGCATCCGCCTTGCGGAGGGGGCGTTTGAGATGCACTTAAAAGAACTTTATCCGGAGCGGAATATTTTTTCCATGCAGGAATATGGGAAACTGCAGCTTCGTGAAATCCTTTCGCTGTTTAAAAAGACAGATACGGATGTGACAATCTGCGGGGAGATCAATGAGCCACAGGCGGCGGAGGCATTTGTGCAGATTGCGCAGTCCGGCGGGCGTTTTACGATGTGCACCAGCCACCATGGCACGACGCAGCATCTGGTTTCCTACATGAGGAATGCGCTTTTGAAGGAAGCGGGTTTTGGGAATGAAAGGATCGCGACCGACCAGGTTGTGGAAGCCATGCACTTTGACATCCACCTTGAGACGGACGCGGGCGGACACCGCTACATCGGGCGCATCACGGAGATTGAGCGGGAAGAAAAGAAGGGGTACCGCCTGAACGAGATCCTGGTTTTTGCGGATGGCGCTTACCGGCAGGCGGGGTGCATCGGAAAAGAGCACGGGGGGAGGATCCGCAAATATTATCCGGAATGGCGTAAAGAATATGCGGCAGGAATGCTGGCAGGATAGGGGGCGCGATGTATCGGAGGTTTTACGAAATGTACTCGTATTATTATCCGTTTTCTAGGAATAACTGTAAGGAAAATGCATTTTTTGCCGTATGTGCGGTTATTTTGGTGGGCGTGGTGGCGGGAGGGTTTTTGTTCCTGCGGGAAGGAGGAAGCCGCGCGTGGGTACTTTTCCTGTTTTTCGTTTATTTTTGGTACCGGGAAACTTTTTATCTGCTTTTGAGTCATGAGGCGAGGAAAGGCAAGGATGTTTTCTGCAAGGTACTGATGAACATGGGGCACCAGTATTACCGCAGCAACCAGGTGGCGGAGGCGGTTTACGATGCGGCGGAGGGGATGCCGCTTGAGACAAAGAAGAACCTGCGGCGCATCTATGAGATTCTTGGGGAAAAGGACCGGCAAAGCGGGATGGAAGCATACAAACGGCAGGTGAAAAACAGGTTTTACCGCATGTTCCTCATGCAGGTCGCCGCCGTGGAGGAGCACGGGGATGAGAGGATGGGGGAAGCCGGCTCCGTATTTTTGTGGAGCTTAAAAAGCCTGCGGGTGGAGGCGGAGATTGAGCAGCGCAATGAGCAGCGTATGCGCTACCTGCTTTCCGGGCTTGGCTTTGTAGTTGCCGTGCCAATGTTTGCGATCCCTGCCATCCACCGGTGGGCGGTTGGGAATCTTCCGGAACTTTCCGCCTTTTATAACGGGATCACGGGGAAAAGCCTGGAGCTTTCGGCATATGCCATGACGTTTTTCTTGTATGAATTTTTAAACGGGCTGCGCGGGATTCCTTACCGGCCGGCGTTTGGCTGGCTGGTAAGGAGGGTCGGGGAATTGCAGGTGTATCAGGGTTTTTTTGGGGGATGTCAAAAAATATTCGGGAATAAGTTCCAAAAGAGGGAGGAAATGCTCAAACGGTGGGGAAACCAAAAAAACATGCCGGAATTTTTCCTCACACAAATCTTTTGTGCCATGGCTGCCGTTGTTCTTGGCATATGTGTCCGGATACAGTATCTGCACTATGGGGCAGGAAACCATCCGGTTTGGGTGCTCCTCTTTGCCCTTGCAGGTTACGCAGGGTTCCAATACCCACTTGTACGCCTGTTGATGGAACGCTTGGTCCGTCTGGATAAAAGAAAAGAGGAGGTATTGCGCTTACAATTTCTGGTCCGGTTGGAAAAGCGGCTGCCGGGGATGACATGCCTGGAGCTGTTGGAACATCTGGAGCAGAACGCACAGCTTTTCCGGCCTTCCTTGCAGGAATGCATCGGGGATTACGAGTGGAATGAAAACGATGCCCTCCTTGCGCTGTGGCAGAAGGAGGAGGATCCCTCGTTCCGCAAATTGGTTGATATGTTTGTGATGGCGGAGG
>CAYMGZ010000207.1:0-3406 GCA_964390095.1 uncultured Lachnospiraceae bacterium
GACACGGTTCTTCTGCTATGGCAGGAAACCTGCCCCGACAGAACTATTTACCTGTACAGTGACTTGTCGCCAGTTTATATAACTTGACATTCGCTCCACGGAAAACCTGCCCTATGGCGGGGCAGCAACCTCACGCTTCTACGCTATCAACGTCACAACGTCCACTATTATACCCGAGATAAATCAAGAATGCAAGCACTTTCTCAAATTTTTGCCAGATTTGGGAGACAAAAATCAACGAATTTCCATTCCGGTTTTTGTATATTTTAGACAAAAACACACCCCGGCTGGATTTCAAACGCATATTCACCGTCAGAGGAGTACAGGACCGCAACTTCCGGTCAAATCTTCGTGCCCGCGATCCCTTTCAGGCCGTCCGCCAGCGCGTAAAAACTGCTGTCACGGCATCCGCCCGCACTCCCAGCGCCCGGACGCACCGCACGGCAGCACCAGCCCATTCCCGCTGACCGGCAGGCCAATCTCCCCCGCGTCCACTTCCCCTTTAAAACGCTTCATCTCAAGCCCCAAAAGATATTTCAACACTGCAGGCTGCAGCCCGGTTGTGTACGAATTGATCAGGAAAAACAGCGGGTGGTCCGTCAGCACGCTGACACAAAGTTTCACAAACGCATGGATGTTTTCCTCAATTTTCCAGATTTCCCCTTTTGGTCCCCTGCCATAGGACGGCGGGTCCATGATCACCGCGTCATAGCGGTTCCCGCGGCGGATCTCCCGCTCCACAAATTTCTGGCAGTCATCGACAATATAGCGGACGGGCGCATCCGCAAGCCCGGATGCCGCCGCATTCTCCTTCGCCCAGCCAACCATGCCCTTTGCGGCATCCACATGCGTCACCGCCGCCCCCGCCCCCGCCGCCGCCACGGTCGCGCCCCCGGTGTAAGCAAAGAGGTTTAGCACCTTTACAGGATTTTCCCGCCCCCGCCGCGAAACTTCCTCCCGGATCAGCTCTGAAAACCAATCCCAGTTTACCGCCTGTTCCGGAAAAAGCCCTGTATGTTTAAACGAGAAAGGTTTTAGGTTAAATCTCAATTCCCGGTACGAGATCTGCCACTGCTGTGGCAGGTCAAAAAACTCCCATTCGCCGCCGCCCTTGCTGCTGCGGTGGTAATGCGCATTCGGCCTTTCCCAGCCTGCATGCTCCCTCTCCGTTTTCCAGATTACCTGCGGGTCGGGGCGCACGAGAATGTAATCCCCCCACCGCTCTAATTTTTCACCATCCGAAGTGTCAAGCACCTCGTAATCCTTCCAGTCCTTTGCGATCCACATATGTCCACTCCATCCAAAACACTCTGCCATCCACTTATTTCTGATCCGTTTGCGTACCCTGCCCCACACAGACAGACCCTCCCGGCTTCATCCCAACGAGCCCGCAGCACCCCTGCGCACGGCAAAATACAAAAACCTTCTCACGCGCTGTCCCGCCCGACAAATATCGGCTCGATCATGCATGATTCTGTTTCCTCCCCCTTAAGCCTTGCCATAATTTTCTCAAAAATCAGGCTCCCGATCTTTTCAAAATCGACCGCGACCGTCGTCAGGCTCGGGCGCATCATCCGCGCGATATGCACATTGTCGCTGCCGATGATCGCCATATCCTCCGGGATCTTAAGCCCAGCATTCTGTGCCGCAAACATTGCACCATACGCGACATGGTCATTGATGCAGCAGGCTGCCTGCGGAAGTTCCCCCGCCGCAAGCAGTGCCCGCATGGCCTCCTCCCCGTCTTTCTCATCATAGGAGTTCCCATGGAGCCACGCATCCTTTATTTCAATCCCGTATTCCCCCGCGAATTTTTTCAGGTTCTCATAAAACAGGACGGTCGGGTAACGGTTATATTCCCCCACTGCCGCCCCTCCAAGGATTCCGGCTGTCCGGTATCCTTTCTTATATAAATATTCCGCGATCAATTCCGTTTTCCGCACCGTATCCATATGTACCCCGACACAGCCGAACTTTTCTGCCTGCTCACTGCACAAAATACAGGGCACACGGCGGTTTAAGGCGCGGATGGCATTCGCGTAATCCTCATTGATTGCAACGGCATCAACATTCCCGCCCATGATGACCGCTGCCTCCACGCGTACCTCGTCAAAAACCCGCAGGATCCTCTGCTCCGTCTCCGGGTCGTTCTTTCCGTTATACAAAATCGTCATATACCCATTTTCCGAGGCATGTTTTTCAAATTCATAATACACATTTGAAAAATATTCATTTCCGATGTGCGGGATCATAAAGCCTATAATCTTCGTGTGGCTTTGCTGTAACCCCCGCGCCATCGCGTTCGGCCGGAAATCATACTTGTCAATGACTTGCTGTATTTTTCCCCTCGTTTTGTCCGAAACCGAACCTTTCCCTGAAACTACCCTTGATACAAGGGATGCGGAAACCCCGACTTCCGCGGCAATATCGTAAATCGTTATCCTTTTTTCTTCCATTTTTTAATCCCTATTTCCAAAAACACTGGTCTTTTCCGGGCATTACAAAAACAGATCCCCATGCCCACACGCCCCAGCACAACTATTTTGCGGCGGTCCACAAAAAACACCAATGATAACTATAGCCTATCTCAAAACAAAAAGCAAGGGGCAAATTGCCTGCCCCCTGCCTTTTGTTTTATGCTGCTGTAAAATACCTGGATTACTCGGTCTTACCCTCTTCGCCTTCTTCTTCCACATTCACATAAGTATCGAGGAGGTCTTTGTTGTAATCGTGGTTCTGGATATCCGCCATCATTGCGTCAAGTGCCGACTGGTACGCTTCGAGCGCGGACTGCGGGGTATTCTCGCCCTTCTCGATGGAGCTGAATACTTCCTTGTTCAAAAGGTCATTCAAATCACCAAAACCCATCAACGGGCTGATCTTTACCTTCGGCATCAAATCAAGACAGATTTCAACTGCCGTTCCATCCTGTGCCTCGGCCTCAAACTTCGCTTCCACTGCGTCCTCATAAGCTTCTTCGTCATCACCGAAAATTCGATAAATCTGGTCGATGATTGTTGCAACTTCTTCCGGCTTGTCAATGCCATTTAACATTACCCACGGGGAAGCTTCCTTGCCGTAAGAAACATACTCTGTTGCGGAAGGTCCCTTCGGGAACGGCACAAAGCCCCACTCATCCTGCATCCCGCCCTCGCCGTTCTCATCCGGATTTAAGTAGCCGTAGGAAATCCACCATGCCTCATAGCACATCATCGACTGCCCGTCACGGAACGACCAGATCTGGCTCTGCCAGTCGCCAAGCCAGCCCTTTAAGTGCGGAACATTCTGCATGAAATCTGCATATGCCTCAAGGGATTCCTGTGCTTGCTTGCTGTCAAGCGCAAGTTCTACACCGGCATCCGTCTTCTTTACCGCATCTGCGCCGTTGGATGACATGAAGCTCCAG
>CAYMGZ010000207.1:3416-5580 GCA_964390095.1 uncultured Lachnospiraceae bacterium
TCCCTCTGCTTAAATCAGTGTATATCGTACTCGCCATCGCCGTCCACATCCACATTGCCCGCGATTGCAATCTCTTTAAACTTATCCCATGTCCACTCCCCATTTTCATAGAGTTCATACAGGTCCGGGAGATTATACTGCTTAAAGAGTGTCTTGTTCCAGAAAATACCATACTGTACATCTGCGTTGATCATGCCCATGCCGTATACTTTGCCCTTGTAGGTCGATGCTTCCGTGGAAGAATCCAGATACCAAGGCTTGTTAAAATCGATCACGTTGAGGTCGCTGACCGGATACAGGATACCGCCCTCAATCAGTGCCGGGAGCATCTTGTAAGACAGCATATAGCCCACATCACAGGACGGGTCGCCTGCAAGTACTGAAGTTACATAAGAACTCATATAGTCGCCTACATTTAAGAACTCGATCTTGCAGTTGTAATTGTCCTCTACAAACTTGATGCGGTCGGAAAATGCCTTGGAAAACGTGTTGCCATTCGGATCCGGTGTCATGTCGTAGTAGCTGCCGATGCGCACGGTCCTGCCGCCGAAATCGAAACTTGGTGCCTCGGTCGGTGTCGGTGCTTCCTCCGTTGGGGTGGTATCCGATGTCTGGTTCCCTTCTTCCCCCTTTGTCGGCTGTGGGGTGGATGTTGCGTCCGCGCCGGAAGTCGGCGCACCGGATGTTGGTGTCGGGTCATCGGCCGGGTCCCCGCCGCAGGCCGCCATCGACATTACCATGGATGCTGACAGTGTCAGTGCAAGTAATTTCTTTTTCATAAAAAATCCTCCTTCTTTTATTTGCAGATGCCATTTCTTTGTTTATGACAACAAAAACCGTCCGTTTTCAAAAACTGCCCGTATTCAAAAACTGTCTGTTGTTTATCCGCAGGATAACAGCATCTGCTGGTTTTTAAGTTTATAATAAAGCATATTGCTCCATTATCCGACAATACCGGAACGTGCAATCCCTTCCACGAAATGTTTCTGGCACGCCAGATACAAAACGACAAGCGGCAGGATGACAAGCAGCACACCGGTGTTGTTCATCAGGGAGGCAAAACCCGGTGTTACGAAATTCATTGTGCCGCCCATATCCTGGTACTTCGCGCTCAACGTGCCCGCAAGCGAGCTTAGTTTGTTTGACAGAAGTGCCATCCTTGGCATATACAGGCTTGTGTAGAATGAATCCGTCCACTGCCATACAAACCCAAACAAAAATACTGTGACCATCATTGGCACTGCTACCGGCATCATAATCTGCACGAATGTCCGGAGTTTCCCGCAGCCATCCACGAATGCCGCTTCTTCCAGTTCCTTTGGAATCCCTTTAAAGAACTGGCGCAGCATGTAGATGTAGAGCCCGTTCTTAAATCCCGTACAGGTCAGCGCCTGGATGATGACCGGTGTGCCACTGTTGAGCAGGTTGATGCTCTGCCCCCGGATGGCTTCCACAATACCCGCGATATCAAAGAAACGGAAATTCATGTACATCGGCAGCATCAAAATCTGCGGCGGTACAATCAGCGTAAAGATCACGCATCCAAACAAAATGTTTTTGCCCGGGAAGCGGAACCTTGCAAAGCCGTAAGCCGTCAGCATACACATGATCAGCTGCAAAAACGCAACCCCGCCCGACATTAACGCCGTGATTAGGAAACTTTTCCCATATTCCAGGCCTTCGATGACTTTGCGGTAATTCTCCAGGGTAAATGTCTTTGGTACATATTTTACGGTTGCATCGTAAAGGTCTTTCTCATCCATAAATGATATGCTTAATTTTACAAAGATCGGGTAAAGGATCACGTAACAGATCCCGAACACAATCACGGCGCGCACGATGGAAAACAGGAAACGGCCGACCCGCGCCGGTGTGATTTTCTTTTTGTGCGCCCCGCCGTCGGCGGCCGCTTTCTTTTCGGGAACTATCCGCCGGAGGGAAAATCTGCCCCCATTGCCCAATTTCTGAACCTGCTCCAAAACTACCACCTCCTATTTTTAGTTCCGCATATACCCTCCCAGTACCAATGACCGGGGGAAGAAATTCTTTTTCCGCACAGCTCCAAAAGAATTCCTTCCGGCACTGTCCGGGGATATGCTGTTTTATAGTTCCGCATATACCCTCCCGGTACCAATGACCGGGGGAAGAAATTCTTTTTCCGCAC
>CAYMGZ010000208.1:0-5578 GCA_964390095.1 uncultured Lachnospiraceae bacterium
TGGATGAACTGTTAAATGCGCAGCGTGCAATTTACACAATAACAAAGCGTGGGAATTCCAAACGTGAGGGTGGTTTTGCAGCAGGTGATGAAAATTTATCAGTAAAGGAAATTTTGGAACAAATGGCATCCCTGCAGGAAAGGATGCTTGATGAAAACAGGAAATTTGCAGAAATACAAGTTAATGCATTAAAGACAGTTGCAAAATATAATAAGGAAAATGCGCGGCAGCTTGCACTAAATATAAATAAAAATGCGGATCGGATTTCCGGGTTATTAAAGAATGGTACCCTTCCATTATCGCAGGAAGCTAAAGAAATGGCGGAATCCGTGGAGGCAGGAGCATTTTACCAAGGTATGCCGGAGGATGCGGCAAGTACTTTGGAGGCGGATGAGGGAATTGTGGCAGGTCCGGATTCTGGGGCGGCTTTGGAAACAGATATGGCTTTGGAATCGGGATTGGTCCCAGGGGCAGAGTCAAGTCCGGAGCCAGCCATGGAATTAGGATTGGCCTTCGGGTCAGAACCGGAAAGAGAGCCAAGTTCCGAGCTTGGATTAATCCAAGGGTCGGAGGAAGAACCAAATCCAGGGTTGGGAACAATCCCGGCGGAGGAAGAACCAAATCTGGGGATGGGAACAATCCCGGCGGAGGAAGAACCAAATCCGGAACCGGTACCAACAAGACACACAGCCAACCCAACCATCCGTGCCGCCAATGGATGATCCAAACAAAAAATTAAGCCCGGATGATATTGCGGCATTGTTCGCATCAATGGGAACTACAGATGCCCCAAGTGAACAGTCACAGGCAACCCAAACCCCGCCGCCATCTTTGGCTTCCATCGCAATTCCGGAACCGGAGCCAATGTCGTTTGACATCCCGGAACCGGAACCAATCCAAACTCCGTCATTGCCGGAGATGGATGACCCAAATAAAAAAATGACCCCGGACGATATCGCTGCGTTGATTGCGGCGATCCGTCCGGAGGAATAGACAAAATATAAGGAAAATTTTAAGGCTGTTGTAAAATGCCCCTTCCTACATATCATACATGGAATGAAAACAAATTTCCGCTATAATACATTGGCGGCTTCGCATTTTATAACAGCCTTATTATGCCCTGTTCCCTTTCACTTTAAAAAAGGATCCTCCGGTGACTCGCGGTAGGACATCAACCGCGCATCATGCTTGCGTTTGTAAGCCCGCCGTTTTCTCCGGTGCGGGATTTCAACACGGATGACATACCAGCCGACAAACAGGATGGTCAATGCCGCCGCAATCCCCAGCACGACGGGAAGCCAGTGCGGCATTCTTTTTTCTTTCCCTTCCCCATTTATTGTCTCAGGATCTTTTTGGTCCGCTTCCCCGTCTTTCATCCCAGAACCAACCGGGCCATAGGAACCATCTTCCTCCTCCTGAAACACAATATCCGGTGGTATCATATAGCTTGGCCAAAGTGCTTCAAATTCTGCGCGCGTAAACGGATAATCTGGGTTATAATAAATAATATCCGCAAATCCAATATATTTCCCTGCAAACTGGTACGAAATCTGCCCAATGATATTATCCCCATGGACGAACTCCTCTATCGGGGTATATGTGACCGTCTTGGCTGCATCCGAAAAATTGGCAGAATTTGGTAAAACGACATTGCTGTTTTTCCCGATGTAAACCAAGGAGGCCCCCGTATCCGCAAAAGAAGCAGTCTGCGTAAATAATGGTGGGAAAGAAAGTTCCAAATCTAGTTCGGTGTCCCGGATATTATACAGCGAATAATTTTCAAATGCAAAATTCAGTATGTTGACCGTATCTTCATAAGCGTGCAATGCCGTATCCACATGGAGGACAACCGCCACAAGCGTGAGACCGTCTTTTTCTGCAAAGGTAACAAGGGTGGTCAGCGCTTCTGTCGTGCCCCCTGTTTTTCCGGCAATCGCGTAATCATAATTTAGTGTTTTGCGGATGAAACGGTGGTGGTTCGCAATCGGGCGGGCCACGTTTTTATTGGTCGGGGGAATGGTATAAGTGCGTGTTCCTGCGATTTTCCGGAAATCGGGGTACTGGATGGCTTCCTTCCCAATCAGTGCCATGTCATAAGCGCATGTGTAATGTTCGTTTTCATGCAGGCCGTTTGAATTGACAAAATTGCTGTTTACACCGCCAAGTTCCTTGACGCGTGCATTCATCAACGCCGCAAATTCTTCCATTGAGCCGGAGCTGTGGTTTACCTTGGCTGCAACATGTTCCGCGATACCGTAGGAAACTTCATTGGCGGATTCTAAGAGCATGCCATACATTGCGTCGCGCAATGTGACTTGCTCCCCGGAAACAAGGCCGATCCGGCTTCCGTAGACATTGTGTTCCGCGGCATCGGACATTGTCATGATTTCATTTAGGGAGCAATTTTCCAGTGCAAGGAGTGCAGTGAGCACTTTTGTGATGCTGGCAGGGTAATATGCCGTGTAAATATCTTTTTCATAAAGGATAAGCCCCGTTGTAACTTCCATCACAATTGCGGCATCCGCATAAGTGGATGGACCGGACGGCCAGATAAAATCGGTCTCCTCCGCAGGGCTCTTCGCCTTTGCGGAAACAATCCCTTCCCCGCCATACGCGGATATTGGGAACAGGAAAATAAGCAGCAGGAAAAAAGCAGTGCCGCGGAAAAATTTATATGTGCTTTTCTTCATAATCTATGTCATCCTTAATCAAAACCTTGTGCAATGTGGTAACGGTATTTATTATAGAACATTTTCTGGGAGGACGCAACAGGAAACTTAGGCAATAGCCCCTTTCATATTATGAAAAATTTGTGAAAATACGGCAAGGAACCGGAATTAAAAAGGGGGGCTGTGCCCCCCTGATGGTTAAGATCTAGTTTTTCTTTGCCTGGCCGTAATAAGCATTCGCCCCGTGTTTGCGCAGGTAGTGTTTGTCAAGCAGCTCCTGCTGCATTGGTTTGATGGTGTTGTTTGAGAGTGCCAGGTTATGCCATGCCATGAAGGAAACCTCCTCAAGGACGACGGCGTTATGGACTGCATTGTGCGGGTCGGTTCCCCAAGTAAACGGACCGTGGCTGTGGACGAGCACGGCAGGAACGTCATCCGGGTTGATGCCTGCCTGTGTGAAGCGCTCAATGATCACGGTACCAGTCTCTTTTTCGTATTCGCCCTGAATTTCCGCCGGGGTCATTTTGCGCGTGCAAGGGATTTCACCGTAGAAATAATCGCCGTGTGTCGTGCCGAGTGCCGGAACCCCCATGCCCTGCTGTGCCATGGTCGTGGCCCAACGGGAGTGGGTGTGCACAACGCCGCCAATGTTCGGGAATGCTTTGTAGAGCTCAATATGGGTCGGTGTGTCGGAAGATGGGTTTAAGCTGCCCTCTACACGCTTGCCGTCAAGGTCAACAACAACCATGTCCTCCGGCTTCATGATATCATATTCCACGCCGGATGGTTTGATGACAATCAGCCCTTTTTCGCGGTCAATCCCGGAAACATTACCCCAAGTAAACGTAATAAGGCCATATTTTGGCAGCAGCATGTTTGCTTCGTAGACTTCCTGTTTTAATTTTTCTAACATTTTGAACATCCTTTCTTATTATATAGTTATTTTAACTGCCATCCCGTTTTTTGGAGGGCAGCAGGGTACAAGATCAGACAGACCTCAGGTCCCGTATGGAGGAACGCTGTTCGATTTTTGGTGCCAGGACAATGCAATCCCGGCAGGATGGGCAGGCAAGTTTTTTGAGGATGAGTTCTGCCGCATATTGCCCTATTTCCCTTGAAGGGTAAATGACAGAAGTCAGCCCACAGGATATGCTACCTGCGAGTGGGGAATTATCAAAACTTACGATGGAAATATCTTTCGGAACAAAAATCCCGTGACGTGAAAAAAGCTTTATCATCTCCACGGCAATCTGGTCATTATAGCAGACAAGCCCGGTAATGCCAGAAAAACGCGCAAGGATCATGGAATCGAGGGTTCCGGAAAAGAGGTAGGGAAGATCCTCGGTCGTGTACCAGAAAATTGAGTTTTCCGGCAGGTCGAGCTGCTTTTCCCGCATAAGGTCCTGCATCCCCTCGTAGCGTTTTATGCCCTGCATGTCATCGGATTTAAAAATGCCGCCGATTTTTATATGCCCCTTCTTTGTCAGTGCTTCCGTGGAAATTTTACCCGCAAGGACATCGTCCATGACAACATAGGACTCCTTAAAATTATGGTAATAACTGTTCAAAAATACAACAGGAAGCCTGCGGTTTATGATTTCATTGTAGAGAAGCTCATTTGTGTTTGGCAGGGCGGATTTTGTGCCTTCGATGATCAGCCCGTCCACGCCGTTGGAAATCATCTGCTGCAGTGCATTTTCCTCATCTGTCTGGCGGTTATGCGTGATGCCAAGTGTAATAGAGTAATGATGCCTGCTCAGTACATCCTCAATCCCGTGGAGGATCCCGGGGAAAATGTAGTCATCCAGATAAGTAGTGACCACGCCGATGCGCATGGTGGCAGCCTGCCGGGTTCTGGCAGTGCGCTGGTTTACATAGGTACCACTGCCTTGCACCCGCATAAGTATCCCCTCCGTTTCCAATATGCGGATGGCTTGGCGTATCGTCTGGCGGCTGTAACCAAATTTCACGGCAAGTTTGTTTTCAGAAGGGATTTTTTCATGAATGGCAAAAGATCCATCTGCAATTTTCTCACGAAGCCAGTTACGGACATCTTCATATTTTGCCATTATTTTACCTACCTTGCATAAATTGTATTCCTATTATACTACAAGTTTAAAAATATGTAAATACAAGATGAAATAAAATTATCACGGATAGTAATTACGTTAAACCAAGTTGTATGGTATTTTATGGTAAAATATGTTAAACTAGATATGATTATGGAGTAAAATACCGGAAATGCAGTAAGGAAACAAGAATGGATACATTGAGAAAAACAATAATTATAGATAATGACGAAATATCCCGGGAAATTATTTTGTTTTTTGCTGGTACAATTGACAGGTTGGATGTTGTTGGTGCCTTTAATAATCCGGGTGATGCGATTAAATATATGCAGAGGCATCCGGTTGACCTGGCAATTTTGGATCTCCAGATACCGGAGATTGATAGCATAGAACTTGGATGGAAGATGCACGAGATCAACCCGGCACTGATGCTGATTTATGCGACGACGGAAAAAGTCGATATCCGGGATGAACAGTGTTTAAAGGTGGCGGTTTACCTGCCAAAGCCATTTAGCCATGAAGGTTTTTTGCATGCAATTAAATCTGCGGAATTATTGGCAAAGCGGAATCAAAAACATATCTATGCACGCACTTTTGGGTATTTTGACCTTTTTGTGGACGGGGAGCCAGTCATGTTTAAAAGTGCAAAAGCGAAAGAGCTTTTGGCATTCCTGATCGACCGCCAGGGAGGCACCGTGACGACAGACCAGATTATAACAGTGCTTTGGGAGAACCGCCCGAATGATGAAGCAACACAGAACCTGTGCAGCAAAGTTGTAAAAACTTTGAAAAAAGAGTTGGATGAGTATAAAATCGGGGATATCCTGATCCAGAAAAGAG
>CAYMGZ010000209.1:0-4328 GCA_964390095.1 uncultured Lachnospiraceae bacterium
CCGCCAAATTCCAGTTTGATCAAGGGCTTGGGATATCCACAATAAAAAGAAATGTTTGATTTTTTGTAGCCGTAAGGCACAAAATTTAAGTGGAGGGAATGGATATGTATGATTGTGGGTTTACAGTAGAAAATAATTGGTTCCGGTATCGGGCGGGGGCAATTATCATAGAAAATGAATGTGTTCTTTTCGTCGGGAATAAAAATGAAAATTATCTCTATTCCGTTGGCGGCGGTGTCCATATGGGGGAAACCGCAAAGGATGCGGTGTTGCGGGAAGTTTTTGAAGAAACCGGCGTGCATTATGAAATTGATCATTTGGCCGTAATCCATGAAAATTTCTTTAATGAGAATAGCGGAACACTAAAAGGTTTCAATTGCCATGAAATCAGTTTTTATTTTCTGATGAAACCGAGGGGCACAATGGAACTTCATAGTGATAGTTATTCCCACGGGGCAAAAGAAGAAATGCACTGGATACCGATAAAAGATTTGGATCAATACAAAGCTTTCCCAAGCTTTATAAAAGAATATCTTAGTACAGAGCATTTTGGAATCGAACATATTATCACGGATGAGAGGGTATAGCAAATCCCGGGATTTTACGGTATGATTTTAAGGGAAATTGGCATGAGTAAAGCAGGCTTGTGGAGAAGATCGGGCTTGGGAGAAAATGTCTGGTAGGAGAATGTTCGGCGCTGGAATGTCTGACAGTGGGGACGTATGGGAATTTCAAAAAAGGGGAAAAGGACGGTTATATATTCGGGAAAGGAATATGTCTGGTGGGTGCGGGAGGATGGGGACGATTGCGATGCCCCTTGGCTGACCATCGCCTCGCCGGATAAAAGTCTTGTATTATCTTACCGGGTTGAGGGAGGGGATTTTTTTGTCATCAGCAAGGGAAGGGTATTTCAGGGGAGGGAAACTTCGGGAAAATCGGAATATTACTGGTATCCGTTTGGAAAGAGGACTCCTCCGCTTGTGATCACGCCGGGCTTTGTGCGGGAGCTGGTTGCGTGGGCAGTAGACGGTCGCGGGGCGGTGCCTGTTTCCGGGAAAAAGACCGTGGCGGGATTGTTATATTTGCTGGTTTTATGTGATGACGAATTATCTTATGATAATTATAACGAGGAATTTTGTATCGGGATTTTTTCTTCGCGGGAAAAGGCGGAAGCGGTCGCGCAGCACTATTTGAGAAATGTGGAAGGGTTTAAGGATTATCCTTGCAGTTACCGGATTGAGGAGAAGAAAGTGCTGGGGGCGAGGAATTGCAGGAAGGGGTGGGGAGGGGAAAATTTTAATAGGGTAAACGATAGATCGGAAGGGAAAAGCAGAGAGGAAAAAGATTATAATAAAATAGATTGCGGCACGAAAAAGGGCAGTAAGGCTTCGGATGAGGTTTATATGGTTTGCGGGTGGGATGAAAATGATGCGGGGGATGAGATTCATATTGTCGAGAGTGATTGTTTTTTGACGGAGCTTGCTGCAAAACAGGAGATGGTTATGATGAAACAAATGTATGTGCGCGCCGAATGGTGCGTGAGCCGTTTCCGTGTGGATGAATGGAATTGGAAAGAAGGGTTTGTGCGGGTGTAATGGAAAGGCGGGGTTATGAAAAGCAAAAAAGAAAAAGCGGATTATTTTTTGTATGAATGTGGCTTGCTTCAGGAATTAAAAAAATGCGGTGTTCCGCATATGATTGGCAGTTACCGGATGGATATGATGGTGTGGAATGATCTAAATATTGCTATTGAAAATGAAGGTATGTCGCTGGAGAAATTGTACCGGCTGACTACATTTCTTTTGGAAAAATTTCATCCGGTCTGGTATGAGGCGAAGCAGGAGGTGAATGCGGAGGGGAAAACGGTCTGGTTTCATGGGTTTGAAACGATGATGGGCGGGGATAAGGCAGGGAATAAATTTACGATTTAGGGGGATTTATGGCAAAGAAACGGAAAACACTTCCGAAAGAAATGGTAGAACTTATGGAACATGGGGATATTGCAGCGCTCAAGGAGCAGTTTTTGCGGTGTGAACCGAATGCGGTAACAAATAAATATGGCTCCAATATATTTTCCTTGTCACCGCTTCCAAGGGGATTTGCGTTTTGGGCAAAAGAACAGGGGGCGGATATCAATTTTAAGGATTATTACGGGAAAACGCCTATTTTCCATCATGCTTCGGTTTGGAACGGCGATGTGCAGCTTTTGATTGAGCTGGGTGCCCGTGTGGATGTTGTGGATGATTTTGGTGTGTCGCTACTGCATCTTGCGGCGATGTATGGGCGTGTCCATGCGACCAAAGCTTTGCTGGATGCAGGGTTGGATGTTAACCGGAAATCCGGCAGGATAGATTGGCCGGGATTTTTGACACCTTTGGAAAAGACACTTCACCAGGACCGTTTGCCCTATCAGGAATTGTTGAAAATCTGCGAACTTCTTTTGAGGCACGGGGCAAAAATTACGGATCGTGCCCGTGAGATTTTGCAAAAATCAGCAGAACGTTTTGAGCGGGTGAAGCGGGGGATTGAGGATATGGAGTTTTTGCGCTGCCAGACGGAGGGGGTGGAAAAACTTTATCGTATTTTTGAAGTAGAGCCAGTTGGGGAAATGACTTTCCATGATGGTGTATCGCCGATTTACGTGCCGGAAAAAAGTGGAAGCGAGGCATTCCAATGGCTTTTTGATTATCTTGTTCCGCCGAGTGGGAAGGCGCTGACTGCCCAAGGTGAGGTGATTCGGATTGCAGGTAAGGTGAACCACGAAATTATAGGGAATGGCGGGATGAACTGGGATGGGGATTTCCGGAAAATGCTCCGTATATTCCCGGCGTATCTGCGTCTTGGAAATCCGCTCAAAGATGAGGATATTGCGCAGGCGGAGAGAATTACAAAGCTTTTGCGGGATGGAGGGGATACAGGGGATTTGACTTTGTCTTTGTGTGCATATGCGGTGGTCTGGGTGTCGCTCAATCCGGAAGTGCTTGCACCGTTGGAGGCGGATTATTTAAGGTGAATTTGGACGGATTTTTATCTTTGCGGGGTGCTGCGCGAGGATTGGGAGAAATGACCTGTTTGCGCTGCGGGCGCAAACGAGGGCGGATTAGCTGCCCCCGAAAAGATAGTCGCAGCATGACCGCAAGTATGGAGGAAAAATGGTTGAGTATAGGGAATTGCATGTAGAAGAAATCAGCCGGGAATTATTCCGGGATTTTATACGGCACCAAGTGGTTACAAAATGTTTGCGGAGGCAGGGGAACGGGTGGGTGATCCGGGATGATCCTTTTATTGATGACTGGTCGGAGGAGGATTACCGGACATTGGTTGCCTGCCTGAGAAATACAATATCCACGGGCGGTTTTGTTTATGGCGCGTTTTTGGATGGAAAATTAAAAGGTTTTACTTCCGTTGAATTTGGGTTGTTTGGTGGGGAAAACCGGTATTTTGACCTGTCGAGCATCCATGTGTCGGAGGATATGCGCGGGCGGGGGATTGGAAGGGTATTATTTTGTGCGGCGAAGGAGTGGGCACGGGAAAGAGGGGCGAAAAAGCTCTATATTTCGGCACATTCCGCCGTGGAAAGCCAGGCGTTTTACAGGGCGATGGGGTGTGGACAGGCGCGGGAATACAATCAAAAGCATGTTGAGGCGGAGCCTTATGACTGCCAGATGGAATGTAGTTTAGAAATAACGGATGCTGGTTCTGTGATTGGTATGCAGGAGGGAGGATGCGCTTTGGGGGCAGTGAGGGAAGCCCGTCAGGAGGAGCTTCCGGAAATCCTCGCATTGTATCTGTTTTTGCACGAGAAGGAAATTCCGGAGGATAACGACCAGTTAAGGAGAACATGGAAACAGATCATGGAAGATGAAAACCATCATTTGATTGTCTGTGAAGTGGACGGGAAGCTTGTTTCTTCCTGCGTTTGCGTGATTATCCCGAATTTGACAAGAAATATCCGCCCGTATGCTTTTGTGGAAAACGTTGTGACACATGGGGATTACCGGGGAAAAGGATATGCGACACGGTGTCTTCAATATGCGAAGGAAATTGTGGTGGCGGCAGGTTGTTACAAAATGATGCTTCTGACCGGTTCCAAACAGCAAAGTACGCTGGATTTTTATCGGAACGCGGGCTATAACAGCGCGGATAAAACGGCGTTTATTCAGTGGCTTGAACCATGAGGTATGCCATCCGGGAGGATTGGATGGAAATTATCAAGGAAGTGTTATTCGTAACGACAGGAAAGATGGTGAAAATAGAATGAAAATTACAGCATTAGTAGAGAATCAGTCGAATTGTGACCTAAAACCAACACACGGGTTATCCCTGTA
>CAYMGZ010000209.1:4338-5564 GCA_964390095.1 uncultured Lachnospiraceae bacterium
ATTGAAACGGAAAAACACAAACTTCTGTTTGATTTAGGACCGGATCAGACTTTATTTGAAAATGCCCGGAAAAAGGGTATCCGTTTGGATGAGGTGGACACTGTGGTGATTTCACATGGTCATATGGATCACGGTGGGGCGCTTGGACGCTTTCTGAAAATCAACCATAGGGCAAAGATTTATATACAGAGAAAGGCCTTTGAACCGCATTATACAAAACTGTTGTGTTTTCGCATCCCAGTCGGATTGAATGACAAATGGAAGGAAAATGAGCAGATTGTGTTGTTGGATGGGGATTATACTGTGGATGATGAATTGCAGCTATTTGTTGTTCCGGAAACGGAAAAATGTTATTCGGTGGCAAACGATATGCTTTGTACGAAAAAAGGGCATGATGATTTTTTACATGAACAAAATTTGCTGATTTCCGAAAAGAAAAAAGTGCTAATCATAGGCTGCGGACATGCGGGGGTGGTGAATATACTGGAAAAGGTGAAAGAGGAAAAGCTGGAATACTGCATTGGCGGATATCATCTGATGAATCCTGTGGCAGGGAAAGTAGTTCCGGAAACCCTGCTTTTTGAGATTGCCGGGGAACTGAAAAAATATCCGGAAACGCATTTTTATACATGTCATTGCACGGGAAAGCGCGCATATGAATATCTGCAAAGCCGGGTGGATGATATGGATTATTTATCGTGCGGGGAAATGTTGACGATTGGGGAGTGATGTTAATGAAAATATTATTTACCGCATTTTCGGAAACTTCCTCGGAGCTTTTGTTGCAAGAAAATGGGTGGCAGGGGCTGTTTCTTCCGAGTGACAGAAAGAAGGATGGAAAGCTGTTAACCCGGGAAATTTCATCCGGGAAATATGGTTTTGTGTTCAGCTTTGGACAAAAGCCAAATATAAGGGATAAGGTATATATTGAAACAACAGCAAAGAATCCGGAAGCGCCTGCGGGCAGGCAGGAGGATGTTTTGGAGACGGGATTTGACTGGGAAGGGCTTGCAAGGGCATTCCGGATGAGGCAGATGGAAGTGAGGGTTTCGCACAATGCGGGAACTTCGTTTTGCAACTATGTTTATTGGAGTGGGCTGAAGTATATCCGGGAAAATGATTTGGATGTAAAAATGGTTTTTGTGCATATTCCAATGCGGAAGAATATTTCGGATTTTAGCGGGTTTTGTGAGGGAATCCGCGCGGTTGTGGAGGAGGTTTGGCAG
>CAYMGZ010000210.1:0-247 GCA_964390095.1 uncultured Lachnospiraceae bacterium
AAGCTTTTCGAGAATGAACCCCACACGGGTTCATTCTCGAAACTTCCATGTGAAAGGGGTCACGCCCCAAAACTTTTTGCTGGACCTTTCTTTCGAAATCCTATCAAATCCAGACAAAAAACTATCAGACAGTCGGGTTTAATAGGATATCGATGCTTTCAAAAATTTCAGCTGCCGCCTACTGAAATTAAAATATTTCCCATCGCTTATATAAAATAATTCACATGCCATACGTGTCTTGGATTTA
>CAYMGZ010000210.1:257-5560 GCA_964390095.1 uncultured Lachnospiraceae bacterium
AGCCCCAACTCAAACAAAAACGGATAGTCAATCACCGCCCAGACAAGCTCCTCCACCGTCATATCGGACAGGATTTCTTCTGGTATCACGCATTTGGCCTTTTTTTGTGACGCAACCAAACAATCGCTGAAATCAGACGGATAGACATAACGATCGATTTTTTGCTGCCCCAGTATAAAATCATGTATTTGTCCATAAGAAAAAAAGGTGGCAAAAAATATTAATACGATAAAAAATATGCCAATTCTTTTTTTGTGTTGCATACAGTTACTGCCTCCTTGGAAACATTAATTTTCTGGCTTCCTTTAAAATGCATCCTTATACAGCTTTTGGGGCTTGCATGTTCCCTCCCCTAACTCTTCCTACGTAAATCCCTTCGATTGCCGCATGCTCTTTAACAAACTTCCGGTCATCTGTTTTATCCTGAATGGTTTTTCCGGTACTCCCCATGTCATCCTTATCACTGCTTCATCGCAAAACCTCCTCGCTTTTATGGATGTGCAAAAAAAATGGGATGGCAGCATAAAGAATACCGCCATCCCGCTTTCCTTTCCTTACTTCATGTCCTCCTCCGAGAACGCATCCTCGATTGCCGCTCCCGGCGGTACCATCGGGAATACTTTGTCATCGCTGTCGATCACGCAGTCAATCAGCACCGGTTTGTTTAAGGCAATTGCCTTTTTCAGCACTTCCTCAACCTCCTCGCACTTCGTGACGCGGAACGCCTCAGCGCCCATTGCCTGTGCGAGTTTCACGAAATCCACGCCGTCGTTGAGTACCGTGTTCGAGTAGCGCTTCCCGTAAAACAATGTCTGCCACTGGCGCACCATGCCGAGCACCGAATTGTTCATCACAATCTCAATGACCGGGATCTGGTAGCGCACCGCTGTCGCAATCTCGTTCATATTCATGCGCAGGCAGCCGTCGCCCGCGATATTGACAACGGTCTTCTCCGGCATCGCCGTCTTTGCGCCAAGGCTCGCGCCAAGGCCGTAGCCCATCGTCCCAAGGCCGCCAGAGGTGATAAGCGTACGCGGCTTGCGGTATTTATAAAACTGCGCCGCCCACATCTGGTGCTGCCCGACCTCCGTTGTGATGATGGCATCACCCTTCGTGATCTCGTAAAGTTTTTCCATCACAAATGGTCCGGTCAGCACATCCTTGTGGTAGGTCAGCGGCTTATCCGCAGCGAGCGCCTGCACCTTCTTTACCCACTCCGCATGGTTCTGCTGTGCAAGCTTTACATTGACGCGCGATAAGATTTCCTTCACATCACCAATAACACTCGCATTGACCGTAATATTCTTGTTGATCTCCGCCGCGTCCACGTCAAACTGCACGATTTTCGCGTTGTAGGCAAATTTCTTTGTATTCCCGGTCACGCGGTCGGAAAAACGCGCGCCGACCGTCACAAGAAGGTCGCATTCCGTCACGCTGTAGTTCGCCGCCTTCGTTCCGTGCATGCCAAGCATCCCGACATAGCGCGCATCCTCGCCGTCAAACGCGCCCTTGCCCATCAGGGAATCCGTCACCGGCACATCCAGAAGATCAACAAATTTCTTCAATTCCTCCGAAGCACCGGAAATCACCGCGCCGCCGCCGACAAAGACCATCGGCTTTTTCGCCGCCGCAATCAGTGTTACCGCCGCGTCAATGTCTTCTTCCGTAATTTTGTCCGTGCTGCGGGAAACCGGCATGGTCTCCTGCTTTTCATACTCCGTCACGGCTGCCGTCACATCCTTTGTGACATCCACGAGCACCGGCCCCGGCCTCCCGGTCTGGGCGATCTTAAACGCGCGGCGGATGGTCGGTGCCAGATCCTCGATATTTTTCACGATAAAGCTGTATTTTGTGATCGGCATCGTAATGCCCGCAATATCAATCTCCTGAAAACTATCCTTGCCAAGCAGCGGCACCGCCACGTTCGCGGTGATGGCAACGAGCGGCACGGAATCCATGTACGCCGTCGCAATCCCGGTGACAAGGTTCGTCGCGCCAGGCCCCGAGGTTGCCATGCACACGCCGACTTTGCCCGTCGCCCGCGCGTAGCCGTCCGCCGCGTGGGCCGCCCCCTGCTCGTGGGAAGTTAAAATATGTTTGATCTCATCCGAATGTTTATATAACTCATCGTATACATTTAAAATTGTGCCGCCCGGATAACCGAATACGGTGTCAACGCCCTGCTCCTTCAGGCACTCGATAATGATTTCAGAACCGTTTAACTGCATTTCTTTTCCTCCTATTTTAAGTTCCGCATATGCTGTTTTCTATTTGATCTCTAAAATCGCGCCGCGGTTGCCGGACGTTACCATCGCCGCGTAGCGCGCAAGGTACCCGGTCGTGATTTTCGGCTGCCTTGGCTGCCATTTTGCGCGCCGCTTCTCAAGCTCCTCGTCCGATACCGCAAGCTCCAGTTTATTTGCCGGGATATCGATCTTGATGATATCGCCTTCCTCCACCAGCGCAATCGGTCCGCCGACCGCCGCCTCCGGCGATACATGGCCGATGGATGCGCCGCGGGAAGCACCGGAGAAACGTCCGTCGGTGATCAGCGCCACCGACGAGCCGAGCCCCATGCCCGCAATCGCCGAGGTCGGGTTGAGCATTTCCCGCATGCCAGGGCCGCCTTTCGGACCCTCATAGCGGATGACAACCACGTCGCCCGCCACGATCTTTCCTCCCTTGATTGCCTCGATCGCGTCCTCCTCGCAGTCAAATACCCTTGCAGGTCCCTCGTGCACCATCATTTCCGGCACGACTGCCGAACGTTTTACCACGCCGGAATCCGGGGCAAGGTTGCCCTTTAACACGGCAATCCCGCCGGTCTCGCTGTAAGGGTTTTCCACCGGGCGGATGACTTCCGGGTTTTTGTTGACGGCATCCTTGATATTTTCGCCCACCGTCTTTCCGGTCACGGTCATGCAATTTAAATCCAACAGCCCCTTCTTGCTAATTTCCTTCATGACCGCGTAAATGCCGCCCGCCTCGTTCAAATCTTCCATATAGGTCGGGCCTGCCGGTGCCAGATGGCAGAGGTTCGGGGTTTTCGCGCTGATCTCATTTGCGATATCCACATTCAATTCCACGCCCGCCTCGTGCGCGATTGCCGGAAGGTGCAGCATACTGTTCGTAGAGCAGCCGAGCGCCATGTCCATTGTCAGGGCATTGCAAAATGCCGCTTCCGTCATAATATCACGCGGGCGGATGTTCCTCTTTAACATCTCCATCACCTGCATCCCCGCGTGCTTTGCAAGCTTGATGCGCTCGGAGTAGACCGCCGGGATCGTGCCGTTGCCCTGCAAGCCCATGCCGAGCACTTCCGTCAGGCAGTTCATGCTGTTCGCGGTGTACATGCCGGAGCAGGAACCACAGGTCGGGCAGGCCTTGCATTCATATTCGTAAACGTCCTCCTCGCTCATCGTCCCCGCCGCGTAGGAACCGACCGCCTCGAACATGCTCGAAAGACTTGTTTTATGACCCTTTACATGCCCTGCAAGCATCGGCCCGCCGGAAACGAATACGGTCGGGATATTTAAGCGCGCCGCCGCCATCAAGAGCCCCGGCACATTCTTATCACAGTTTGGCACCATCACAAGCGCGTCAAACGCGTGCGCCATCGCCATGGCCTCGGTCGAATCCGCAATCAGATCGCGGGTCACGAGCGAATATTTCATGCCGACATGCCCCATCGCGATCCCGTCACAGACCGCGATCGCCGGGAAAACGATGGGCGTTCCGCCCGCCATCGCCACACCCATCTTGACGGCGTTTACAATTTTGTCAAGGTTCATGTGCCCCGGCACAATTTCGTTGTAGGAACTGACAATGCCGACAAGCGGGCGGTCAAGCTCCTCCTTCGTCATACCAAGCGCGTTGAAGAGGGAACGGTGCGGCGCTTGCTGCATCCCTTTGGTTACGGAATCACTTTTCATATTTTTATCCTCCTATTTTAAGTTCCGTATGCGCCCTCCCAGTACCCAATACCGGGGAAAGGGATTTCTGTCCGCATGGCTCCCAGAAATCCCTTTCCGGGCACTATACGGGCGCATACTGTTTTTTAGTTCCGCATATGCCCTCCCAGTACCCAATACCGGGGAAGGGGATTTCTGTCCGCATGGCTCCCAGAAATCCCCTTCCGGGCACTGTACGGGCATATGCTGTTTTTAGTTTGCAGAAAAAAAGCCCTAAGCCACTCAACATAGCTTAGGGCGAATTCACTCATCCGTGGTACCACCTAAATTCAGAATTTCTTCTGCTCTCTGCAGATACTCGCATCCGCGAATACCTTCCTCCCGGTAACGTGGGAGCTTCCGCCGGAGCCTACTTGGCAAAACCTGCCGTTTGGTCCGGGGCTCAAAGGCTACTTCCCTGTCCACTTCACGAAAGCTTGCACCAACCGCTCCCTCTCTTAGCATCCGCCAGACAGATACTCCTCCTTGTCATCGCCTGTCACACAGTGCGGCAATAAAGGAAGCGGGATTTCCTCCACACATCCCCGGCAATCTGCCACGTTAAATTACCGAAACACTGTTGTTTGTGCTATAGTCTAACAGATGGAAGGTGAAATGTCAACTGATTTTTTTTTTGATTTATAAAACTTTTTTCTCCATAAGTAACAGTTGAGACACCCTATTATCTAAATCCGCGAAGTTCGTGCATATGTATAAGCCAAAATTCCAATGTTTACAAAGGATTTCCGTCTTTTTATAGACTAAAAACTTTCACCCAATAGATGAAGAAAATTTGTGATTAAAAAGCTGTGCAACCCTTATAAATGCAGGCATTATCCGCATTTTAGCTAATTTGTCGCTGAAGTCTTTATAGAAATGGTAGATGCTCCCTTCGGATATGTCCAGGCTGCCACTTTTATCCCCCTGCTGTATGTCACATCCCCCTTTAATTTAGGGGAAACCCGGTATTTTCCGGCAGCATCTGCATGAATGCGGATCTCGGTTGCCACGGTTTTCACGTCCAGGGTCAGACGATATCTTGTGATATAAGGCCGGTTCTGTTATGCCCCTTCTGTGTCCTCGGTTTTCTGGGGGTGGTTTCCTGCCATTATACGTGTTGGCAGGTTTTGTGTTTTCATCCTTTGAAGGGGGGGGACGAATTGGAGCTGTCATTCCCCAGCATCCGTTTCATCCGTTCATTGTCATTGCGCAGGAGCGTGTTTTCCTTCTCCAGCTTCCTGTATTTTTCGGTAAGGGCGGTATTTTCCTTGCGCAGGCTTGTGACCTCATCCGTAAGGCTTTTGATCTCTTTTTTGTCCTGCTTCCGTTCAGACTTCAGGCTGTCAACCCTGG
>CAYMGZ010000211.1:0-5556 GCA_964390095.1 uncultured Lachnospiraceae bacterium
TTTACCGTATTGCAATGGTTAAACGTATATGGCTGGCGTTATGTAGTCAGGTTACCCGGAAATTTTATAGCCAACGCCAAAGCTTTTTGTGCTTTGGCGTTGGCTGCGCCGATTTTTGTTGCGTTTTAACGCAAAATTTCCTTACAAGTATGTATTGTGAACCAGGTAGCCCCCACAAACGGTTCTGCTATGACCTGCATTATAACTGTATTCCACGTTTCAAATTAACCTTGGTTTACTCATCCCCCTCTGTTTCATCTTTACCTGTTTCTTCCTCATCCAGTTCTTCCTGGTTCATTTCTTCCTCATCCATTTCCTCCTCCCATCCCTGCAGCAACTGCCGCTTCAACTCCCCGTCAAAAAGTTCCTCCTCCGCCATCTCATCCCGCTCCTGCCATGCCGCAAGCTGGTTTTTTGCCGTCTCCACCGCCCGCATCACGGCAGAAAGTCGCTTGCTCTCAAGCCCGGCCACAAACCAGTTGATAAACCATCCGACCTGCTCACGCCGCACCCCGACGCTATTCTCATAATATTCCATAAGTTTTGCAAGAAGTTTTTGGTTCTCCTCCCGCATAATCGGCGGGAGCATCAGCTGCTTCATTTCCTGCTGGTAACGCGCAAGCTCCTCCCTGCTTAATTCCTGCCCGGAAAGCAGGATATGCTCGCGCACATTCTGGGAATTTACCACTTCCACATACAAAATCCCGTTGATATCGTAGGTAAAATATACATCCACCCCCTCCTGCCCCGCAGGCTTCGGGCAGACCGGGATTGTGACCTCGCCAAGGAACAGATTGTCCTTCGCATAATATTCCTCCCCCTGATAAATCCCGACCCGGATCTCGCTCTGGTAATCATGCACCGTCACCAGATGCTCGCAGGTGGATGCAGGCAGGGTCGAATTGCGCTCAATCATCGGCAGCAGGGCATTCTGCGTATCGCCCCTGCCGCGCCAGACCTCCACGCCGAGCGTGAACGGGCAGACATCGGTTAAAAGCATGTCGCGGATATCCTCCTTGCGCGTGCGGATGCCCGCGTACACACCCGCACCCATCGCCACCACCTTGTCCGTCTCGCCGAGCACGACCGGCTCCTTGCCGAGCAGTTCCGTCAAAAAGCGCTTTACCACGCCAAGCCTTGAGGATCCCCCCACCATCACCAAATCCGTCAAGTCGGACACATGCGCCCCGGCATCCTTCAAAATATGCAAAAACAACTTTTTAATCTTTGCAAACAGCGGCATACAGATTTCAAAAAGGATATCGCCGGTCAGCTTTGCATGGTAACTCTTTTCCCCAACCTCCAGCGACATTTCCACCATCTCCTCCTGCTCCAGCCGGCATTTTGCCGCCTCCGCACAAGAAATTAACGCCGCATACTCCGCAGTGGACAGCCGGATTCCCGCGCTGCCAACCCCGCCACGCATATCCCGCGCCCCGTCCGGGAACGCACTGCCCCCGGTTTCCTGCCCCCGCTGTTCCCCTAAAACCGCGCTATTCCCCATCTTCGTTCTACTTGCTTCACCAAAAAGTGCATTTCCATTCACTTTTCGCCCCCGTATGTCATTTTCTGGCATCTCCGGAAGCACCAGCCCATTCTCCCTGCAAAAATATTCCGCAACCAGCCGGTCAATATCATCCCCGCCTAAATAATTATCCCCCGCAACCGCCACAATCTCAATAATATTGTTGAAACACTCAACATACGACAAATCAAGCGTTCCGCCGCCAAAATCAAACACCAGCAGCGTCGCGTCCTCATCCCCGCGTTCCATGCGGTAGGCAAGCGCCGCCGCGGACGGCTCATTGATCAAGCGCTCAACCTTAAGCCCTGCAACCTTCGCGGCCTTTTTCGTATCGTTTCGCTGCTTGTCATTGAAATAAGCCGGAACGGTAATCACCGCCTCCGTAATTTCCTCACCAAGAGAATACTCCGCATTCCTGCGGATGCGCTCCAGAACCATCGCCGAAAGCTCCATCGGCGTGTAAGCCCTGTTCCCAAGGTTATATAGCTTGTCCGTTCCCATAAAACGCTTGAAGGAGCCCACCGTGTCCTCCCGGTGCGTCAAAATACGTTCCTTCGCCTGTGCGCCAACCACAAGCCTGCCCTCCCCAATGAAACTCACCACACTCGGGAAGAGCACCTGCCCGTGCTCATCAGCCACAAGGCGCACTTTCCCATCTTCCCAGACCGCCGCCAGACTGTTGGTCGTCCCAAGGTCAATCCCTAATACTGCCATTTTTCATCCTCCATCTTCCCTGTTTTTCCTCCCCCACTTCTTCTTCGCATGACCGCCAACAATAAAAGCATGCTTTCCCTGGGTTCCTTTCCTGCACTGCCATACAGCTTCTACATTTTTCCCGACAATTCCTCCCTGATCCGCACCCCGGTCGGCGTGGCAGCAAGCCCACCCTGTCCCGTTTCGCGCACGCAGGAAGGCATTGCCATCCCGATGCTGCGCATCGCATCAATCACCTCGTCCGGTGGGATCTTGCTCTTGACCCCGGCCATTGCCATATCTGCCGAAGCTAGGGCATTCACCGCACCGACCACATTGCGCTTCACGCAAGGCACCTCAACCAGGCCCGCCACTGGGTCGCACGCCAACCCAAGCAGATTTTTCATCGCCATTGCGGCGGCATGGACAATCTCCTCCCCATTTCCGCCCATCAGATAAGCCACACCGCCCGCTGCCATTGCGGAAGCAGAACCAATTTCCGCCTGGCAGCCCCCCGAAGCACCCGCGATAAACGCGCGCCCCGCGATCACGCCGCCAATGCCGACTGACACATATAATGCCTCCACCATCTTTTCTTCCGGAAATTTTCTTTCCTCCTCAAGTGCCAGGAACACGGCAGGCAATACACCGCAGGCCCCCGCCGTCGGGGCGGCAACAATCCGCTTCATGCAGGCATTGGACTCCCCCATCTTGACTGCCTTTTCCATCACGGTTCCAATCAGCCCGCCACAAAGCATCCGCCCCTCCTGCACCGCCTTTTTCAACTTTTCCCCATCCCCCCCGGAGAGTCTGCTCGCAGAAAGCAGTTCCCCGTCATAAGCAGCATCCGCCTCCTTCATTGCGCGGTACATCCCTTGAAGAGTCGCAAAAGATTCCTCGCGTGTGACATCCCTCTCCTTACAATCATCCAGCAGGATAACCTCCCAAAATGGGCAATCCGCCGCCTGCGCCTGACGCAAAATTTCTTCCATTGATTTATACATAAACAATATCCCTTCGAAAATAATATAGTGGCCTTTGCCCCCTATTTCAGACTAAGATAAGTCACCTTATTAATCCCCTCCAAATGCGCGAGCCAGCGGATCGATTCCTCCGGCACTTCCTGGTCACATTCAAGCACCATCACCGCATTGCCGCCCCGGCTGTCCCGGTAGAGCTGCATCGTCGCGATATTGATTGACTTATGCGCCAGCATGGAAGTGACCTCCGTCAGATGCCCGGGCTGGTCTTGGTTATGCACGATCAACGTCGGGTAATCCCCACAGAAATTAGCCGTCAACCCGTCAATCTCGCAAATGCGTATCTGCCCGCCACCGATGGATGCCGCCACTATCTCAAGCTCACGGCCGGATCTTCCCGTCAGCTCCAGTTTGACAGAATTTGGGTGGGCATCCACCAGCTCGATCCCACCCACAACAAACCCCATCCCTTTCTCCTTCGCGAGTTCAAAACTTTGGGGAATCCGTATGTCATCCACATGCAGCCCCAGCAGTCCCGCCACCAATGCCCTGTCCGTGCCATGCCCCTTCCCCGTGGCGAGAAATGAGCCGTACAGGTAAATTTTTGCCTCCCTGATTTCCTCCCCCATCAGCTTCCTGGATATATAACCAATCTTTACCGCCCCTGCCGTGTGGGAACTTGACGGCCCGACCATGACCGGACCGATGATATCTAACATATTCATATTTCCCCTCCATACTGTGCCCCGGTTCCAATGGGGGCACACAGTATTTTTCTCCTATACAACGCCTTTTGCACTGTCTATTATAATGTATCCCCTTCTTTATTACAATCATAACTTGTTTTCCCCCCAAAAAAAGCGTTGCCGCAAAATAACATTTTCCCACAAAACCAAATAGCGGGCGAAGAAGCCCTCGCCCGCTAAATTTACCTGATAACCACTTATTGTTTTCACGCCATACCCGCCGCAAAATACCGTAATGCTGCCCGGCAAACGCCATCTTACGCAAACGGGTTCTCCGTCGGATACTTCGCGGATGCCGGCTGGTTATAGCCAATCTCATCCACCTCAACGCCGATGTACTTGTAAATCTCATAGATCGCCTTGCCGAAATGTCCGAACGCAACCGCGCCGTGATGAGGATAGTTCTTCTCAATCAGCACATGGCGGTAAAAACGCCCCATCTCCGGGATCGCGAACACACCGATCGAACCGAAGGACTTCGTTGCCACCGGAAGCACCTCGCCCTGCGCAATGTAGCCACGCAGCTTGCAGTCTGCCGTGCTCTGCAAGCGGTAGAACGTGATATCGCCAGGTGCGATGTCGCCCTCGAGCGTGCCGTTGGTCACCTCAACCGGGAGGCTTCTCGCCATGATCTTCTGGTACTTCATGCTGCATGCAGCAAGCTTTCTCGAGCAGGTATTGCCGCAGTGGAAGCCCATGAACGTATCCTTGTGCGTGTACGGGAATTTGCCCTCGATGGCTTCCTTGTACATGTCGGCCGGAACGGAATTGTTAATATCAAGCAACGTAACCGCATCCTCGCTCACGCAGGTACCGATGTACTCGCTTAAGCAGCCGTAAATATCAACCTCGCAGGATACCGGGATGCCCATGCCGGTCAGGCGGCTGTTGACATAGCAAGGAACAAAGCCGAACTGTGTCTGGAATGCCGGCCAGCACTTGCCCGCGATCGCAACGTACTTGCGGTAGCCGCGGTGCGCCTCGATCCAGTCAAGCAGGGTCAGCTCGTACTGTGCAAGCTTCGGGAGAACCTCCGGCTTCATGTTGCCTGCGCCAAGCTCCTCCTCCATCTCCTTCACCTTTGCCGGGATGCGCTCATCGCCCGCATGCTTGTTGAACGCCTCAAACAAATCAAGCTCGGAATTCTCCTCGATCTCAACGCCGAGATTGTAGAGCTGCTTGATCGGCGCGTTGCAGGCAAGGAAGTTGAGCGGCCTAGGGCCGAAGCTGATGATCTTAAGGTCGGATAAACCAATGATACCGCGCGCGATCGGAACGAACTCCTTGATCATGTCCGCGCACTCCTCCGCCGTGCCAACCGGATACTCCGGGATATATGCCTTTACATTGCGGAGTTTTAAATTGTAGCTCGCATTGAGCATGCCGCAGTATGCGTCACCGCGCCCGTCGGAAAGATCCGCCTGGGATTCCTCCGCCGCCGCAATAAACATGGACGGTCCGTCAAAATGTTTTGCAAGCAAAGTCTCGGAAATCTCCGGCCCGAAATTGCCGAGGTATACGCAGAGGGCGTTGCAGCCTGCCTTCTAGATATCCTCAAGGGCCTGTACCATATGTATCTCGCTCTCCACGATACAGATGGGGCACTCATAGA
>CAYMGZ010000212.1:0-5529 GCA_964390095.1 uncultured Lachnospiraceae bacterium
AAATAAATAATCCTCCTATTTAAAGTTCCGCATATCCCCTTCCAGTACCAATGACCTCGGAAGGGATTTCCTCTCGTTCCTCCCGGAAATCCCTTCTGGCACTGTCCGGGGATATGCTGTTTTAAGTTCCGCATATCCCCTCCAGGCGCTCCTTTAGTTCCGGGTAGGTCAGGTGGTATTTCTCCACCAGCGCATAGGCGTAGCCAACCCCCTCCGGCGCGCGGCGCACGATCCGGTACGTGCGGATATGGGAATCCTGCTCGTCCACACATGCCGCCATGCTTACGATCCTGCCTGCCGCCTGTGGCTGTTCCCCTTCTTTCCCCTCATCCGCGCAGTTTTTTTTCTCCCCAAAACTTCCCCCCACAGAAATTTCTTCTCCCGCTTCCCCTCCTGCCGCCGCCAATTCCTGTATATGTGTCACATAAACGCCAAAACATTCCTGCCCCATAAAATATTCCATCACACGCCGCCCCATGATATATGCATCGTAAGTCGCAGCGGTCGTAAATAATTCATTCAAAATCACAAAGCTTCCCCCATGCCCCCCGCACATCATTGGCGCGAGCCGCGTCAGCTCCTCCTTTAATTTCCCCCGCCCCGTCTCCAAACTCTCCTCCACTGAAAAATGTGTGAGCAGCCCGGAAAAATATGGCATGCAGGCAAACGTACACGGTGCGGCAAACCCCATTTTGGCCAGATACACAATCTGCCCAAGACTGCGCGCAAAGGTTGTCTTACCTCCCTGGTTTGGTCCTGTCACCACAAGGAAACGCTCCTGCCCTGCGTAATAGGCATCGTTACAGACCACGGGTTTTGCCCCGGACATCTGCTTTAACAAAAGCGCAAGGTCATAAGCCTGCCGCAGTTCCACCCGCTTTGGTGCGGCCATACCCCCTGATGGATGGCTTCCATCTCCCGTAAATCCCGCAGCCGAACCGGATGCCATGCCCCCTGCCGGATGGCTTCCATCCCCCACAAAAACCGCATAGGTCAGCGGATACCCCGTTTTCCTCACCCGGCGCATAAAAAGCTCCACCGCCAGATACACCTGTAGCTGCTGCTCAAACGCCAACACCCACCCCTCAAGGAAGCCCGGCACACGCACCTGACCGGAAAGCCCCTTCTCCCTCATCTGCACGGTCAGCCCGCGCTCTTCCCAGACGGAATGCGCCTGCTCGTATTTTTGCAGCCGCGCAAAACTTTCCGGATATTTTTTCTGGCAGGCCGTCAGCACAAAAAACTCCAGTTCCCCGACTTCCTTCTTTGTACCAAACGGATTTTCCAGCCGTCCGCGCACCACGCGCCCTTCCTCCATATTTTCCGGGAAAAGGGCGCGCAGTTTGTCAAAATAATCCCCCTCTTCCTCCCCTTCCATGGGTACCACGCGCATCCTGCGGTTCGCAAACTCCACCCGGAATACCATCGCTTGGAATTCCTCCCAAAGGCGCACCGTATCCCGGCGGAATGCCTGAAATTCCTCCCCTTCCATATAATTCCTAAATTTTTCCAAAAAAGCATCAAAAAGGCTGCCGGTTCCCGTGCCTTCCCTTTGTTCACCCGTGTGGGGCACCATTCCCCCGTCTCCAAAAGCGCCAGCCGTTTCCAAACAATCCCCCCTCTTTTCCGAAAGCGCTTTGACCAGCACATCGAGCGCCCGCACATACTGCATTCCGCAGTCGAGCAAAAGCTTCTGCCGACAGATTTCCCGCTCCGCTGCCTGATAATCTGCCGCATACCCGCGCGCACGCTGCATATGGTCCGAAAATTCTTCCAGGCCGTCAAATAATTCCGGGTTAAAAAGTTCCTGTAATGCCTCCTGCCGCTTTTTCGTCACCGAAAGATCCTCCGGCATACGGTTAAAATATTTGCGCAAATCATATTCCCTGCGCTCCGCCATAATCTGCGCCACCACTTGGTCCATGTTCAGATCAACAAAAAAATCCGGTGCCAGGACCGCTTTTTCATAAAATTCCTCCGGATACCCCAAAAGCCATAAATTTTCCTGTTCCATTGCATAAACCCCATTTTGAATTTTCCCATGATTTTGTTCAAGGGCAAATCTTTGTTCACGCCATACTCCCCGGCTGTGCCGTAGTTTCCGTAACCGTACCGGAAAATACCCACGCCCCTAATCCGGGCAAGCTGCCGTTTCCCCGCCGATCCCCCCTAACGGCAGTATATCACAAACCATCTTCTTTTTCCATGTGGATTTTGCAAAATCGAAAACGGAATTTCCAAAATCTCTTCTTCCTCTGCCACAATTATTGTATCATGTCGTTCCGACATGTTCCCTCCGGGGGATGCACACGGTTCGCCAAGGAAAATGTCCTCCCTTTGGTCGGAATGACATGATTTTCCACCGCACAAGCGGTATTTTCATCACGAGCCGGTACCGCGGCATCATGTGGTAACATTAGCCTTTTAACCCTGCAATCCCCTCCCGCAGCACCTTCACAATCGCATCGTTGACATCGGCAAATTCCCGGATTTTTGCAACAATCCGGCTTCTTGTCCCCTGTTCCTGCAATGCCTTTAATGTCACGTTAAACCCGCCGCCGATGGCTTCCAAATCCTTCCCATCCTCATGGTTCCACATTTCCCCGAAGCGCGCGTAAAGCTTTTTTACCTCCTCCAAAAATCCCATATCTGGATTTAATTTCATCGCATCCTCAAGGAATTTAAAACTACAGCTCGCGTTTGTGGCAAGCCCGCAGACATACGAGGTATGGCAGGCCCAGGGGTCAAATTCCTCCGGCTCCATATGGTCAAATTTCCCGCCCTCGACCGCATCCGCCCAAAGCCGGAACGCCGCAGCGCCAAAACAGAAATTTTCCGTCTCCGTCACAAGAAGCTTCGGCAGAGTCCGAATCCGCTCCCGGTAAATCCCGGCAAGGGAAACGTCCTTTTTCTTATCGCCCACGAAAATCCAGCCCGCCCTTTCCATCCCACTTTCCAATAATTTTTCCATGGAAATGCGCTCCGGCCGCTCGCTGTTCCCCGTAATATACAAAAGCGTTTCCCCATACCCCTCATACCCCACAGCCACACCAAAGGTACAGACATAGACCGACTCCCCGCCAAAGCCCCACAAAATCACGGGCACCCCGCGGTCAATGTAGGACATGAGTGTCTGTATATACATCTTGCTATTTTTCTTAAGTTCTTTAAGCGTCACAAACGTGCTTGCGTAACCGCATTGTCCGAACAAATATTCGATAAAACCGGCATCCCCTTCGCGCAGCTCAAAATCCCCTTCCCGCTCATAAAGGTAGCTTTCCCTCTTTTCGCAGAGCATATATCCGCTCACACCCTCCCCCCGGAAAACACCGCGCGGATAGTATTGCGCAAACACATCGCCCGTCAGACCCGCAAAAAAATCATAATCGTAATCCTTCTCACCAAGGCATTCCATCACATATTTCGCACAGCCGTTAAACCAGTAATTTTCCCCGTATTCGTCGGTCACAAGGCGGTGGATGGTCGGTATCATATGGTTGCTCTGTTTCGCAGGCATTACAAGTTCCCCCTTTTTTTGTGTAATTTTCGGCGGGTCGGCAAGCTGGGAAATGCGGATGGATTTAAAATATTTCATCCCGCACCCGTCGGAACCGACCACGATTTCCCCCGCCCTCTCGGCGCTTAGGTCAAGTGACATGTACGCAAAACCCACACCGCAATAGCGGACCTCACCATTGATGATCACCGCAAGGTGCTTCCCGCCCACAATCCAAGTAACATGATTGTACTTACCGTAATCGATCCTCCCGCGCCCCGGCAACTCATAACGGTCAAAGAAATGTGGCTGGCGGAAGACAATCGCTTCCTTTCGCATCACTTCCTTGGAAGCATCATCCGAGGCCTGGTTGCCCATATTGATCCCAAACCCAAGCTTCCCCTCCATTCCCCTGGCATAATGCTTTGTGGCATCGCCATGGTAAAAAATAATGCTTCCCTCATTGCTGCCGTACCCAAAACGCTCATCATCCCCCGGAATCCGAAAATCAATGTCCACGCGGAACGGAAGCTTGACCGCGACATTGGTGTTTAACACGCGGGTGTTGATCCACCCGGTGTACTCAACCTCCCCGCTTCCAAGGACTTTGTAATGTGGGTTGTTGATGGGGGTCATCCGGTCAAGCGCAACCTCAGCCTCCCATAAAACCGGGTTCTGTTCCTCCAGTTCCTTTACCGTAATGGAATCCGGTGCAAGCTCTGCCGCCCTTTCGTAAAGAGCCGGATTGGCTACCCTCTTTTTTACCGGGACATACAGGCAAACCAGTTCGCGCCTTTCATCGGGCGAAATCAGGTTTTCCAGCAAAACCGGGTGGCGGAGCCCGCCCGCCGCCCCATAATCAATTTCATAAAATGGATTGTCGTCAAAACTTTTGACAAGCAAGCGGAAACATTCCCCCAGCTCCTCATCCACATAGACATTTGCCGCCGCAAACCATCCGCCCCCAAACCAGAAATCGGCATATTCGCCAAGATTTTCGTAATCCTCTGCAACCCGCAGCATAACCACATCGCCGGACCCACCCAAAAATTCAAACTGACGGCGGCAACCTGGCTCACCGTAGGCAAGCCCGGCCATCTGGACATATTGAAAAAATCCCGGTATATCGGAAACCCCTTTTTGAATTCCAAATATTTCCATATCCGATTTTAAGATTTCCATTCCTGTTTTGGGAGTTTCCTGTTTTGGAAATTTCCCGTTTTCCCCGCAATTTTCCGGATTCTTTTTTGGAATTTCTTCCCCGCTTTTTCGGTACGATGACAAAACGCGCATTGCGGGCAGGTGGACGATGGAAGCCTCCACCTGCCTTGCAAGCTGCCGGCCAAGTTCGGAGAGTTTTGCATAGGTTGTTTTCCTTTCCTCAATCAATGCAAACTGCTTTTCCATCTCCTCATAAAGCAGCGGCAGCGCGGAAATTTTTTTGATCCCGCTCGTGACCATTTTTTGCAGGAACGTGTTGATGATGCTTTTTAATTCGGAAAGGGCGGTAACTTCCCTGTCAATCTCCCCGATCCGCTCCGTAAAAACCGCAACCACCGTGGACATTTCCGGATTTTCATAAATGCGGATGATGTCCTTTACGGGAATCTGCATTTTCCGCAGGATCATAATCTGGTGCAGGCGCTGTACGGACACTTCATCATAATAGCGGTACGCCTCAAGCGGCAGGCGGGTGCTTGTGATCAGTCCGACCTGCTCATAGTAGCGCAGCGTGCGGGAGGAAAGACCAAGCCGTTTTGTCAGATCCGTAATTTTTATCAGCTCCACGGATAACCTCCTTACTGTGGCTATTTTTTAGGAGGGTTTAAGATGCAGGTTCCGGTATAGCACATCCCTCCCCTGCCATCCCCCTCCGGTTTTATTTTACCACTTGACGTTGCGTCAATGTCAAGGAACGATCGGGTCTTTTGTTCCCCTCACCAAACCTTCCCCCTCCTTCCACGCTGCGATCTGCAAAAATAATTTTTCCATATCCATTTTTGAAAAATCCGTCATGTCCACCCGGATCCGTT
>CAYMGZ010000213.1:0-5528 GCA_964390095.1 uncultured Lachnospiraceae bacterium
GTGGCAATGTTGTTTTCCCGTCCCGGAAATCGGAATTGTGTCGGTTGGCACAGTTCCGGTTTCCGGGATTTTTTATTTTATTGCAATATATTTATATACTGTATAAAGTATACTGAAACGGAATTTCGCCGTCCATGCCGGCAGATGGGGAATGGGTTTCGGATATGCTTTTGGGAAAACAGGGATTGGCGTAGTATCGCAGGAAGGAGGAAAACGATGGAATTTGTGACGGGGATCAAAAAAAAGGACACGGTGGAGATTGCGGATATTTTGCGGGAGGGCATGTATGGTGCCAATGTGAAGTTGCGCGGTGCTGTGCATACGGTACGGCAGATGCGGGATTTTTCCTTTTTGGTACTGCGCAATTATGGCGGGCTGGTGCAATGCGTGGCGGATGAAGAGTCCGGCGATGCGGTGCAGGGGCTGGTGCGCTCGCTTAAGGAGGGAACCACGGTTCAGGCAAGCGGCGTGGTGCGCGCGGAGGGGCGTGCACCGGACGGTTTTGAGCTGCACCTGACCAATGTCACCGTGCTTTCCACACCGGCAAAGGATGCGGTGCTGCCGCTGCCAATCGCGAAGCGCAAGCTTGCCACTTCGCTTGAGGCAAAACTTTCCCTGCGTCCGGTTTCTTTGCGCAACCTGCGGGAGCGCGCGGTGTTTAAATTGCAGGAGGGCATTGTGCGCGGGTTCCGCGATTTCCTTCTCGGGGAACATTTCACGGAAGTGCGCACGCCAAAGATTGTGGCGGGCAATGCGGAGGGCGGTGCGAATGTGTTTAAGCTGGAATATTTTGGGAAACGCGCATTCCTTGCACAGAGCCCACAGTTTTACAAGCAGACAATGGTTGGTGTCTACGACCGGGTTTTTGAGGTGGGGCCGGTATTCCGCGCGGAGAAGCATAATACGGTAAGGCATTTGAACGAATATACAGGGCTTGATTTTGAGATGGGCTATATTGACAGTTTTACCGAGATCATGGACATGGAGGCGGCGATGCTTTCCTACACGATGCAGCTGCTCTCAAAGGAATATGCCAAGGAACTGGTGATCCTTGGGGTGGATCTCCCGGATGTGGCGAAAATCCCATCCGTGCGTTTTGACGAAGCAAAACGGCTTGCCGCCGAAAAATACGGCCGCAAGATCCGCAACCCTTACGATTTGGAGCCGGAGGAGGAGATTTTGATCGGGCAGTATTTCAAGGAGGAATACGGAAGTGATTTTGTTTTTGTCACGCATTACCCATCCAGGAAACGTCCGTTTTACGCGATGGACGACCCGGCTGACCCGAAATTTACTTTAAGTTTTGATTTGTTGTTCCACGGGATGGAAATCACGACCGGGGGGCAGCGCATCCACGACTATGAAATGCTGTTGGAAAAAATGCGCGCGCGCGGGATGGAGCCGGAAGATTTCGGGAGCTACCTGATGATTTTTCAATACGGGATGCCGCCGCACGGCGGGCTTGGGATTGGCCTGGAGCGCCTGACCATGCGGCTGCTCGGCGAGGGGAACGTGCGTGAAGCCGCGATGTTCCCAAGGGATGTAAACCGTCTGGCACCGTAAGGCCACCGGAGCTGTGTAGGGGATATGCGGAACTCAAAACAGCATATCCCCGGACAGTGCCGGAAGAAATTTCTGGGAGCCGTGCGGACAGAAATTTCTTCCCCCGGTCATTGGTACTGGAAGGGGATATGCGGAACTTTAAATAGGAGGATTATTTTATGACAATCACGGACGAAACGATTACGTATGTAGCGGCGTTAGCGAAGCTTTCGCTGTCCGACCAGGCAAAGAAGAAAGCAAAGGAAGACCTCTCAAAAATCCTGGGCTACATGGAAACAATGAACGGGCTTGACACAAAAGGGGTGGAGCCAATGTCCCATGTGCTCCCGCTGCACAACGTGTTCCGGGAGGATGTGGTGACGGGCAAGGATGAGAGGGAGAGCCTGCTTTTGAATGCGCCATCCCAAGAAGAAGGGGCATTCATGGTCCCAAAAACCGTGGAATAAAACGCAAGGATATCAATCCGTTTGGATGAGAGGTGGATTCATGGATATTACAAAATTAACAGCGCTCTCGCTCGGACAAAAAATCCGGGCGGGCGAGGTGCGTGTGCGGGAGGCGGTAGAAGCGCAGCTCGCAGTGATCAGGGAAAAAGAAAAGGATTACCATTGTTATATCACGGTATGTGAAAAGGAGGCGCTTGCCCGCGCGGATGAAGTGCAGGAGGGGATTGCAAAAGGGCGCTATACCTCCCCGCTTTCGGGGGTGCCCATCGCAGTGAAAGACAATATATGTACAAAAGGAACCAAGACAACCTGTGCCTCGAAAATTTTGGAAAACTTTGTGCCGTCCTATGACGCGGCAGCCGTGGAGCGGCTTTATGCGGCGGGGATGGTGGTGGTCGGCAAGACCAACATGGACGAATTTGCGATGGGCAGCACAACGGAGACTTCCTATTACGGGGCAACCAAAAACCCAAGGGACATCACGAGGGTTCCGGGCGGTTCTTCCGGCGGTTCGGCGGCGGCGGTTGCGGCGGGGGAAGCCATGGTCGCCCTCGGTTCGGATACGGGCGGTTCCATCCGCCAGCCCAGCGCGTTCTGCGGGGTCACGGGCATCAAGCCAACGTATGGCACGGTTTCGCGTTACGGGCTGGTTGCCTATGCGTCCTCGCTGGACCAGATCGGGGCGATCGGGAAGGACGTGGCGGATTGCGCGGCGATGCTTTCCGTGATTTCCGGCGGGGATTTGCGGGATTCCACGAGTGTGCCGCAGAAAAATATTGACTATATTGATACGCTGGAAAAAAATGTAAAAGACTTGCACATCGGGATTCCGAAAGGATATTTTTCCGAGGGGCTGGACCCGCAGGTCGGGGATGCCGTGCTGGCCGCCGCGAGGCAATTGGAGCAAAACGGTGCGAAGGTCACGGAATTTGACCTTGGGGCGGTGGACTATGCCATCCCGGCATACTATGTCATTGCCTCGGCGGAGGCAAGCTCGAACCTCTCCCGCTACGACGGTGTGAAATACGGCTTCCGCACGGCGGAGTACGGTGACTTGCAGGAAATGTACAAGCGCACCCGCACGGAAGGGTTTGGCGAGGAAGCCAAGCGACGGATGATGATCGGGGCGTTCGTGCTAAGCTCCGGCTATTATGACGCGTATTACAATAAGGCGCTGAAAGTGCGCTCTGTCATCAAGCAGGGTTTTGACCGCGCATTTGAACAATATGATGTGATCCTTGGGCCGACCGCGCCGACTACGGCGCTAAAACTTGGCGAGAGCCTTAACGACCCGTTAAAGATGTATCTCGGCGATATTTATACCGTGGCGGTGAACCTTGCGGGGCTTCCTGCCATCAGCCTGCCGTGCGGGTATGACCGGGAAGGGCTTCCGGTTGGCCTGCAGCTGATTGGCAAGGCGTTCGGGGAGCGGGAGATCCTGCGCGTGGCATATAGTTATGAAAAGATAAGGGCTGATGAATTTGGTACATTTGGAAAGAGGTAACGGAATGAAGAATTATGAGATGGTGATCGGGCTTGAGGTGCATGTTGAGCTTGCAACAAAAACAAAAATCTTCTGTGGCTGCACGACGCAGTTCGGCGGGCAGCCAAACACGCATTGCTGCCCGGTCTGCATGGGGATGCCGGGGACTTTGCCCGTGTTGAACAAAAAAGTGGTGGAATTTGCGGTTGCTGCAGGGCTTGCGTTAAATTGCGAGATTACGAGGAATTGTAAATTTGACCGCAAAAACTATTTCTATCCCGACCTGCCAAAAGCCTACCAGATTTCACAGCTTTACCTCCCAATCTGCAGAAACGGCGGGATTGAGATTGAGACGGATGCCGGGAAAAAATGGATCGGCATCCACGAGATCCATATGGAGGAGGACGCGGGCAAGCTTGTGCACGACCCTTGGGAGGACTGTACGCTTGTGGACTACAACCGCTGCGGCGTGCCGTTAATTGAGATTGTGAGTGAGCCGGACATGCGCTCGGCGGATGAGGTGATCGCGTATCTGGAAAAACTGCGGCTGATTTTGAAATACCTCGGTGTTTCGGACTGCAAGATGCAGGAGGGGTCGCTGCGCGCGGATATCAACCTTTCCGTGCGCGAGGCCGGCGCAAAGGAATTCGGGACGCGCACGGAGATGAAGAACATGAACTCCTTCAAGGCAATCGCGCGCGCGGTGGAGGGGGAGCGCAAACGCCAGATTGAGCTGCTTTCCTACGGCGGCAAGGTCGTGCAGGAGACAAGGCGCTGGGATGAGAACAAGGACACAAGCTTTGCGATGCGCTCGAAGGAGGATGCGCAGGATTACCGGTATTTCCCGGAACCCGACCTTGTGCCGCTTGTAATGGATGAGGAATGGCTCGCCCGGATCAAGGCGCAGGAGCCGGAACTGCGCGACGCGAAAATGGCGCGCTATGAGACGGAGTTTGGCATCCCTGCCTACGATGCGGCAATCATCACCGGCGCGAAGCGGATGGCGGATATTTTTGAGGAGACGGTGGCAATCTGCGGCAAACCAAAGGAGGTCTCCAACTGGCTGATGGTTGAGACGATGCGCCTTTTAAAAGAGACGGAAACGGATGCCGAGGAACTTAAACTGGAACCAAAAAAGCTTGCCGCTTTAATCGGGCTGATTGACGGGGGGAAAATCAACCGCACGGTCGCAAAAGAAGTGTTTGAGCAGATTTTTAAGGAAAATATCGACCCGGAAGAGTATGTGAAGGAAAAAGGCCTGATCATGCTGCAGGATGATGGCCTTGTGCGGGAAGCGATTGACCGTGTGCTTGCGGCAAACGGGCAGTCGGTCGCGGATTTCCTTAGCGGGAAGGAAAAAGCGTTTGGTTTTTTGGTCGGGCAGACAATGAAGGAATTAAAAGGGAAAGCGGATCCCGCGCTGGTCAACACCCTTTTGCGAAAAGCCTTATCTTCCCGCTGACCCCATGCCTGCCTGCGGCTGTTCCTTCCGTGAAAGAACAAGGAACCGTTTGGTCTTCGGCTTTCCTAATTACAAGAACAAATATAAAACCGCCATCCCCCCTTTTCAAGCGGTGAAGGTTGTGTTAAAATAGAAACAAGACGGCGAGACCGTGAAGAACGGAGGGATATGATTATGTATACGGTGGAATTAAAAGAACTCGTGGAGAAAATGGCGCTTTTTAACTGTACGCCGGAAATTGATCTGTCGGGGATCAAGATCTCACAGGCGGAGATCAACCGCCCCGCATTGCAGCTGACGGGCTTTTTTGACTATTTTGACTCGGAGCGCATCCAGATCATCGGGAATGTGGAATACGCGTACATGCAGAAAATGGAGAAGGACCACGGCATCGGCATCATGAGGAAGCTGATGAGCTTTCAAATGCCATGCATCGTATTTTGCAGGAATATTGAGGTCTCGGAGGAAATCCGGCAGATCGGCATCGAGTATGGTGTTCCGATTTTGCGGACGGCGAAATCGACCTCATCTTTTATGGCGGAGGTGATCCGTTGGCTCTGCGTTGAACTCGCAC
>CAYMGZ010000214.1:0-5488 GCA_964390095.1 uncultured Lachnospiraceae bacterium
CACCTTCCTGCAATGGATTGCCAACAACAATCTGGAACTTCAAATTGTCACTCCCTGTCGCTGCTGCTTCGATTGTTTTTGCAAATAATGTGCCATTTGCAATCCCAGTGTCATTCCAAACATCTTTCCATCCTTCCCACGCGTTCCCGGTTGTTCCCAGTGCATTTGCCTGTAACGCCATTTGCTTATAAATAGCTGCGCCAGAAACAACGGTCAATTCCACTTGGAACTTATCCCCTAGTTCATACGGTGTATTAACCGTATACGGCGTGCCCGTAGAGAATACGCCGCTGTAATTCTGCCCCAATTCCAAATTTGATGGAATTGGAGTTTCATCCTCCTCGGCAGCATACGCCGTCACTGGCTCGGTTCCCACATGGAACATGGAAACCACCATGGCCAACGCAGTCAGCCATGCCAGCAGGGTCTTGCTTTTCTTACCCATTTTGTTTCCCCCTTGGAATAATATTTTTTGTCCGAACCTCCAAGGCCACATACTGCTTAACCCCTTTTTCACACCACATGGCCACAAAAGCCCAAACATAAGAAAAATATGCAAAAAGAACGTCTGTACACCGAGAACAAAATGTACATCTTAATCCCCTCTACCGTCCTTTCCGCATACAATATCTTATGTGCTATTTTAACGAAAATTTTACACAATGTCAATAGATTTTGTTCAATTTATTGGCAGTTTTACTATTTTTTACAATATTGTTGTTGAATTCGTATGATTCTATTAATTTTCTTATAATTTTTTTGAACGTTTCAAATGATGGGGATTTTTCCGGCTTTGAATTTTTTTTGCTCCTGATTTTTTGATTCTGATTGTTTTTGATCTTGTATTTTTTTGATCTTAAATTTTTCTGATCTTATATTTTTTTGATCTTGTATTTTTCTGATCTTATATTTTTCTGATCTTGTATTTTTCTGATCTTATATTTATCCAATCTTGATTTTTAAATCCCATGCTTTTTTCTGACTTTGATTTTTTTGACCCTGCGTTTTACCGATCCTGATTTTTTTGATCTTTCGTTTTTCCAATCTTGTTTTTTATCCTGTATTTTTACTGATCATGATTTTTTTCTGATCCTGTTCTTTTCAACCCTAATTTTTTCTAGTCTATTTTTTCTAATCCTATTTTTTCAACTATGAAAAAATCCAGTTTAACCTTCTTGGCTTCCGATGGTAGATTAAACCAAAAAATAAATTGATAACACAACACACCTTAACTTTAAGATAGGGGCTGTTAAGACAGCCCCTATTTAATACCCTTCCCCTATTTTCCTTCCACTGCATCCAGCACCCATAGAAGCGCCTGCTTCGGCTGCAGGTTCCCGTCAAAGAACCTTGAATATTCCTTGTTATCCGGATAAAGCATATACTCGTCCATCAGCCCAAACACAGTTACACTCGTAATATTTGCCGGGCCGCCATTGTCGGTATCCAGCTCCATCAAAAGCTCGAACATCTCCTTATAGCGCATGGCCTGGATCAGCAGCGCGCGCTCATCCGGCTCATCGATATTGATCGTCAGTTCCGTGATCTGGATCTCAAGCCCCAGCTCGGAAAAATTCTCGATGGCCTTTTGCACACTCCCTGACCGCCCTTTGATGTCCGGGTTTTTCCGGTCATAATAGGACTGCATGCCAACACCGTCCACCAGCCCTTTTGCCGAAAGGTCGGCAAGCAGTGCACAGATTTTTTCATTCTTTACCGTCTGGAAAGTATTGTAATCATTGTAAAATAATTTCACACCTTCCGCAGCATATTTCCTCGCATATTCAAATGCCTTTTCCACATAATCCGCGCCAACCACCGTATACCACAGGTTTTCCCCTTCCCCGCTGGCAGTGCGGATGCAGTAGCCCGTCTCCTCCTCGTGCATGCCTGCACCCGGCTCGACGGCCTCATTGACCACATCCCATGCATATACAACGCCCGGGTAATTCTCCTGCACAAACCCCATCACCTGTGCAATATAGCTCTCCATGCGGGTAAGCATCACCTCGCGTGTGACAAACGGCGCGCCGTCCTCATAGCCCTCGCGGAAAAACCACGCAGGTACCTGTGCGTGCCAGACCAATGTATGCCCGCGCATCCCAATCCCGTTTTCCTTGCAAAATTCCAGTGCGTCAATGCAAGGGTCAAAGGTCACTGCCGGAATCCCGTCGCCGTTTTTCGCGTTCTCGATGCTGCCTTTCTGGTCAAGTAAGTACGATGGCTTCATCAGGTTGGTCAGCGTCGTGCTGTTGAAGTGGTATTTCACAACCTCCGACATCGCCTCCGAAGTTGTCATCATGACGTTTGGCGCATAGCCCGTCAGACCGACACCAACTTTAAAATAAGGTGCATAGGCTTCCTTTAACGGGGTGATCGATGTTGCCGGGCCGATGTTTTTCCCCTCGACGATCCACTCCGGAACCGCGGTAGGGTCAGGATCTGTCTCCCCGGAAACGTCACCATCTGCGTTCCCTTCACCGTCTTTCTCCCCGGAAGTGCCGCCATCCGCACTTCCCTCGCCGTCCTTTCCGGAAGTGCCGCCATCCGCGTTCCCTTCACCGTCCTTCTCCCCGGAAGTGCTGCCATCTGCGTTCCCTTCACCGTCCTTCTCCCCGGAAATACCGCCATCCTCATTCCCTGCGCTGCCCTGATCCCCGGCATCCTGCCCGCCCTCGGCCTCCACTGTCGGCACATTCCCCGCCTCCGGCGCATCTTCCTTGCCGCATGCTGCCGAAAAGGCAAGCATCCCTGCAATCCCGACCCATAACCATTGCTTCCTCATAATCCCTCCTCAACCTTAAGGAAACGCCACCCCTGCGTCCCTTCTTCCGAATGTTTAAATCAACCCTGCAATATCCACATTTTCCCCGGTGATCCCGACCACGGCACCCTGCTTTGCCTCGTCCGTGTCTGGATGGGCGATCAGCCATTTATTCAGCGCAAAAAGGCGCTTGTCCTCCTCATTCTTGCAGACAACCGCAGGCTTTGGCCCGTTCGTCCCCTTCGGCAGCACGATTGCCACGCGGAAGGATGCACCTTTTTTCCCGCTGCACGGCGCGTAATGCATTGTCGTGGAATACAGCTCCACCGCCGTTCCCGCCGGGAGGAGGAATGCTTCCACCTTCGACGAATCGATTGGGCCGTCTGCCGCATCCTGAAGCCTTGCCACCAAAAGCACCGCATCATCCGCCGCGATGTTGATCTCGCTGTCCTTGTGGTATTCTAAGCAATTTAGCTTTGTATTCGTGCCGTTGCAGTAGCCGATCTCGATCGGCATGCCACCGTAGCAGTTGTCCTGCAATTCCTTTGCCACGGCAAGCGCCTCAAGGTTTGCATCCGAAGCCACATAGATTACATGGTCCGGTGCCTCGGTCGTTTCCGTGAGCACCTTCAAAAATTCCGTGAAATCAAGCCCTTTTACCACGCGCCCATACTCTTTGAACGCCTTATCGTTCACATTCTGGATTTTAAGACCCATAAAAAATACCCTCTCTTTCTGCAGGTTTTCTGCAAACTTTCATTTTCATATGGGAGGGGCACTTTTTTGTTTGCACCAGCACCCCTCCCCATTGTTTCTCTCCTTTATCATACAAAAAACCGCATAGTTTTTCAACTCAAATCATGCTGTTTTTTTTGCAAAAGAAGCGATTTTACAAACATAGAAGGACCTGTCGCATAAAAAGACCTGCCATGGCTGTCCAGGCAGGTCTTTTTATGCGACAGGAACCGAATTGTTTTTGGGCAGTTTCTTCCTAGAACAACCCCACGACCCTGCCATCGTCCGTCACGTCGATGCGCTCCGCCGCCGGTAGCTTTGGCAGCCCCGGCATGGTTACGACCGTGCCCGTAAGTGCCACGACAAAACCGGCACCTGCCGACACGTAAACCTCGCGGACATTGACCGTAAAGCCGCTTGGCCGCCCAAGTTTCGTGGCATCATCCGAGAGCGAATACTGGTTTTTTGCCATGCAGACCGGGAAATTGCCAAACCCCATCGCAGAAAGCTTTGCGAGCTGTTTTTTTGCCGCCGCGTCAAAAGTCACGCCATCCGCGCCGTAAATCTCCTTTGCCACCGTCTGGATTTTTTCCTCCAGGGACATCTCATCCGGGTAGAGCAGCCTAAAATCGGGTTTCTTCCCGGAAAGCGTCATTAAAACTTTTTCCGCAAGTTCGATGCCGCCCGCACCGCCCTTCTCCCACACTTCGGAAAGCGCGAATTCACAGCCGCGCGCTTCGCAGAATTCTTTTACGAACGCCAGTTCTGCATCCGTATCGCCCACAAAGCGGTTCAGCGTCACAATGCATGGCACGCCGTATTTTTTTATATTTTCCATATGCTTTTCCAAATTGGCAATCCCGGCGGAAAGTGCCGCGAGGTTTTCCACGGAAAGCTGATCCTTTGCCACGCCGCCGTTATATTTTAATGCGCGCACCGTCGCGACAAGCACGACCGCGTCCGGCTTTAAGCCCGCCATCCGGCATTTGATGTCAAAAAATTTCTCCGCGCCAAGGTCCGCCCCAAAGCCCGCCTCCGTCACAACGTAATCCGCAAGCTTTAACGCCGTTTTTGTCGCGCGCACCGAATTGCAGCCGTGCGCAATGTTGGCAAACGGTCCCCCGTGCACGATTGCCGGGGTATTTTCGAGCGTCTGCACCAGGTTCGGGCGGACCGCATCCTTCAACAGCGCCGCCATCGCGCCGACCGCGTTTAAATCCTTTGCCGTCACCGGCTCACCATTGCGGTCATACGCCACGATGATCCTTGCCAGCCGCGCCTTTAAGTCCTGCATGTCTTCCGCAAGGCAGAGGATTGCCATGATTTCCGTGGCCACGGTGATCACGAAATGGTCCTCCCGCACCACGCCGTCCATCCTGCCCCCCATGCCGACCACGATATTGCGCAGCGCGCGGTCATTCATGTCCTCACAGCGCTTGAAAACAATCTGCTTCGGGTCGATGTTTAATGCATTGCCCTGCTGCAGGTGGTTGTCAAGCATCGCCGCGAGCAGGTTGTTCGCGGAAGTGATCGCATGGAAATCCCCCGTAAAATGTAAATTTAGGTCTTCCATCGGAACCACCTGCGCCATGCCGCCGCCCGCCGCGCCGCCCTTGATGCCAAAGCAAGGCCCAAGGGATGGCTCGCGCAGGGCAATCACCGCTTTTTTCCCAAGCTTTGCAAAGGCCTGGCCAAGCCCCACGGTCGTCGTTGTCTTCCCCTCGCCCGCCGGGGTTGGGTTGATTGCCGTCATCAGCACAAGCTTCCCGTCCGGCCTCGCTTTGATTTTTTCGTAAAGACTGTCCGCAAATTTCGCCTTGTATTTTCCATAAAATTCCAAATCTTCTTCCGAAACGCCAAGCTTTTCGGCCACCTGCCCGATTGGCAGCAGCTTCGCCTCCTGTGCAATTTCAATATCTGTCTTCATGACGGTAATCCTGCTACTAAAAACATATACAAAAGTGTATATGCCAGATGATTCGCTACAAT
>CAYMGZ010000215.1:0-5459 GCA_964390095.1 uncultured Lachnospiraceae bacterium
AGAAGAAGGGCGGGTTTATGGTGGCGGGCTAAAGAAAATCGAACCAAAAGAACTTGCGAAAGTTCCGTGCGGCGACTTGGCAAATTTTTGTGTGGTGCAGTAATTTTTAGGGAGTTGGTACGTAGATTGGAACGACATAACGGAAAAACAGTTTCCGGGCGAGAAGGAGGATTTCCCATGAACATACAGATATTCGGCACAAAAAAAGATTTCGACTCTAAAAAAGCCGAACGCTTTTTCAAGGAGCGCGGCATCAAATACCAGTTCATTGACATGAAGGAAAAAGGTATGAGCAAAGGCGAATTTTCGTCCGTCTGCCAGAGTGTGGGTGGTTTGGATCACCTTTTGGATGAAGATTGCAAAGATCAGGGGCTGCTTGCCTTAGTCCGCCATCTCTCGCCGGAAGACCGGGTGGCGAAGATACTGGAAAACCAGAAAGTGCTGCGCACGCCCATTGTGCGTAACGGGAAGCAGGCGACGGTCGGCTATCAGCCGGATGTTTGGAAGAACTGGGAATAAATGTAAAAGAACAAAGGGGATGGGCCGTCCGGAATATTTGAAAATGTAAAAAATAGGCTGTCAAGATTGCAGGGGAACCGGAAATGGGGGGAGGGATTATCATGTCGGGGAAGCGGATATGGAAAGAAAACAGAAAAAAGCATGGAACGGACAGGAAGAAGCGGGCAGCAGTAGGGGTACTGCTGTTTTGCCTTTTTGCGGGCTGCGGGGAGAAAGGAAAAATACAGGAAATCCCCACCGTGGCACCTGACAGGCAGGCAGAAAATGCCGCGCAGGCAGGAGGAACGGACGGAACATCCCAGGACAGGGCAAAGAAACCAACCAGCGAAGCGCAGCCGGACAGCACAGGCGGGCTATCCGGAAAACCACAGCCGGGCGGCATAACCGCGCCCGCCGCTTCTTTTGATCCGGCAACCACCACCGCCAAGGATCCTTCCCTGCCCCCCAACCCGTCGGGTGACTTCTTAATTATGCAAGACACTTTGGTTCGTTATAACGGAACCGCCGACACGGTCGTGGTTCCGGAAAATGTGACCACCATCGGGGCGGCGGCGTTTCGTGGGAACACGGCCCTTGTCCATCTGGTCTTGCCCGAAGGGGTGGGCACCATCGAGGAAGACGCATTTGGAAATTGCCGAAGTCTCGTGGAAGCCTCCCTGCCAAAATCCCTTGAAAGCGTTGGAAACCGGGCATTTGCAGGCTGCAGCGCCCTAAGAGAAATCAACCTGCAAATACCCTGCTTGACGGGAGGCGCTGTACCGGCGATATCATAATCCCGGAGGGGGTGGAAAAAATTGCAAAGCGCGCATTTTATAAAACGTCCGTCACCTCAGTTACATGCCCAAAAACCCTGCAAGAAATCGGCGAGGAAGCCTTTCGGGAATGCATGGGGCTTACAAAAATTACAATGGGGGATGCGGTCATTTCGTTGGGGGAGCGTGCATTTGCGGGTGATACGAGTTTAAGCGATGTGCGCCTGTCGGCCGGGCTTTCTGAAGTCCCTTCCTTCGCCTTTGAGGATTGCGGGGAACTTTGGATGCTCACCATCCCGGAGGGCTGCGCGGCATATGGCCTGCTTTCCCAGTTTACCTTGTTTGACGGGTACGGGTTGGGCAGGACAAGGCTGATTACCGTGCCGCCGACCAGGAAGGTGCCGGAATTTTTAAAAGATACCCTGCTTTCCGGGGATAAAATTTATACAACAAAATTGCCGGATGGCTCGGACTGGGAGGAACAATCAAAACGGTTTGGATGGAGCATCGAATGTCTGGAACTTACGGTAAGCAGGCAGGAGCTTAGGGTAGGGGAGCAATACCAGATCATCTTTAACAGCGGCGCAAAGGCGGATTGGCATTCGGAGGATGAAGCGGTCGTTTCGGTTGATGCAGATGGTATGCTGTGCGGGGAAGGCGTGGGGAAAACGGATGTGGTGGCAGTGATTTATGGGAAGGAATATCGGTGTGAGGTGGAAGTTGTGGAGTAGGTGGTGCCGTATCTATTGTTTTAACTGTGCTTTTGCCCTGACATTTGATTTGCCCCAAACTGAAGAACCGTGATTATACATTGAACGGTATATTTTCCGTGACCTTTCCATCGCGCCCGCGGAAATCTGCCTTGACCCGGCCGGGGCGTAAATTTACACGGCATAAAAAGTTATGGAAATTCTGATTGTAAGAATGCCCAGAAAATGGTATACTATCCATAAGGAATCAGCATATGCCCGTACAGTGCCGGAAGGAAGGGCGCGGTAGCCATGCGGACATAAATCTTCCTTTCCCTGTTTCGGTAATGGGAGGGCATATGCGGAATTGCGGACTTTAATAGGAGGTATTTTTTATGGATCGTATGAAGGACAAAGTGGTGATCATTACCGGTGGCAATTCCGGCGTTGGCGCAGCAGCAGCGAAGCTTCTGGCTGCGGAGGGTGCAAAGGTCGTGATCACGGCAAGGCGCGCGGCGGCGCTTGAGGCAGTGGCGAAGGAGATCGAGGCGGCGGGAGGGGAGGTACTTGCCGTACCGACCGATATTTCGAAGCCGGGGGATGCAGAGAACCTTGTGGAAAAGACGTTGGAAAAATTTGGGAAAATCGACGTACTTGTCAACAATGCCGGGATCCTTGAGGAGGGCTTAAAGCCAATCGACCGCTATACGGACGAGGATCTTGACCGCATCCTTGAGACGAACACCAAGGGTACGATGCGCTGCATGCGCGCCGTTTCGCAGAAAATGCAGCCGGGCGCTTCGATTGTCAATGTGGCTTCGGTCGCGGGTGCGCTTGGCTGCGGCGGTGCGGCTTATGTGGCTTCAAAGTCGGCGGTGATCGGTGTGACGCGCCATACCGCCCTGCGTTTTCAGGCGACGGGCATCCGCTGCAATGCCATCTGCCCTGGCACCATCGTGACACCGATGGTAGCGGACATGAAGGCGGACAAACTTGACCCGGATATGTTTGGCGCGATGGCAACGCACAGTAATTTGAAGACCCCGCCATGCATGCCGGAGGATGTTGCCAACATCATCCTGTTCTTTGCGAGCGATGAATCCCGCGCAATTACGGGGCAAGTGCTTGTGACGGATTTTGGCAGTATGCTGTAAATATGTTTTTCCGCACTGCACGGGTCGGACGTATATTGCTGGCGTTATGTAGTCGGGTTACCCGAAAATTTTAACTGTTAAGCAGTATAAATTCGGGTAATAATAAAAACGAATATTTTTATAGGGAAAACAGGGTGCTTGTGCAGCGGAATATGTTGTCTTCCCAAAGATATTGCGCGGCTTCCCTGATTTTTCGGAAATGAGGATGGAATATGGATAACAAAACAATGTATAAACTAACATAAGGATAATTTGTACATACAGCGAAGGAATGGGAGAAGTATAATGGCTGTATTGTAAACACGGTCAGCCAGGTAACGACGACCCCGAACCGTATTGTCGTGGCGGTCAACAAAAACAATTATACACATGATATGATTGTGCGCACAGGTGTGTTCAATGTTTCGATTCTGTCGGAAAAATCGAAATTTGATACTTACAAGCACTGGGGATTCCAGAGTGGGAAGGATACGGACAAGGCAGCGGGGATTACGTATTCCCGTGCGGAAAATGGTGTGATTTACTTGGCGGAAGAGACGAATGCATACCTTTCGGCGAAGGTTGTTTCAATGACAGACCTTGGTACACACACCCTGTTTTTGGCAGATGTGACGGATGGAGCGGTGCTCTCGCAGGACGCTTCCGTAACCTATGCTTATTATCAGGCAAACATCAAGCCTGCCCCTGCCGCACAGGCGAAAAAGAAGGGGTTTATCTGCACGGTCTGCGGATATATCTACGAAGGGGATACCCTGCCGGAAGATTTTATCTGCCCAATCTGCAAGCATCCGGCTGCGGATTTTAAGCCGCTGTAAAAATAGGATGGTTTTGGTTTAAAGTCTTTTTCCTTTGGCGATTGAACCGTGCAGGTGCGGGGAAATTTCGGTTGGTTTGGCGTGGTTGGCACACAATGCGATTTTGGTGCCGGCCACGCCTTTTTTTGCAGGAATGTTGCGGGATTCCCATGGAACAAGATGTCAATGTTACCGCAAATAAAAAGCCGTCCCCCTCCTTCTTTAAATTGTATACACAATTCAAAGAAATGGCAGGGATGCATGGAAAAATAATTTTGAAAATGATTTTTAATGACATTAAAGCAAAAAAATTTAGTTATTTGAAAAAAACTTTTGAAATTCGCTTGACAGCCTGCCGGCTGTCCGCTATAATACGGAGCAGTGACCCGGAATATTGCAGATTTCCGCGTTTCCGCTTATGCCGCGCCAGGGGATGGCAATGGCAGAAATTAAAAATTCATCAAGGAGGTAAACCGATGAAAAGCTTTATGGCAAGCCCGGCAACAATCGAGAGAAAATGGTATGTTGTAGACGCACAGGGACAGACCTTGGGCCGTCTTTGCTCTGAGATTGCAAAAGTTTTAAGAGGTAAGAACAAGCCGATCTATACACCGCACATTGATACCGGTGATTATGTGATCGTTGTAAACGCAGACAAAATCAAGGTGACTGGAAAGAAGATGGACCAGAAGATTTATTACCATCACTCCGATTATGCCGGCGGTATGAAAGAGACGACATTGAAAGAAATGATGGCGAAGAAGCCGGAGGAAGTGATCACGCTCGCAGTAAAGGGCATGCTTCCAAAGGGACCTCTTGGCAGGAGCATGATCACGAAATTGCACGTATACGCGGGTCCTGAGCACAACCATGCAGCTCAGAAGCCGGAAGTATTAACGTTTTAATCGGACGGAAAGGAGGGAATGACATTGGCAAAGGGAAGATATTACGGAACCGGCAGAAGGAAGAGCAGCATCGCAAGAGTGTATTTGATGCCGGGCACTGGTAAGATTACAATCAATAAAAGGGATATTGACGACTATTTCGGTCTTGAGACTTTAAAGCTTGTTGTCCGTCAGCCGCTTGTCCTCACGGAGAACACGGATAAGCTGGATGTACTTGTGAATGTGCGCGGTGGAGGTTTCACCGGCCAGGCAGGTGCGATCCGCCACGGTATTTCGAGGGCCCTGCTCCAGGCAGACGCGGACTACCGTCCGGCGCTGAAGAAGGCAGGCTTCTTAACCAGGGATCCGAGAATGAAGGAGAGGAAGAAGTACGGCCTCAAAGCAGCCCGTCGCGCTCCGCAGTTCTCCAAGAGATAATTTTACTACAATTTCAAAAAGCCTTAAAAACTCCCGGAAGTCCAGTATTTTCGGGGGTTTTCTTTATCTTCTAAGTGTTCAGTGGTTTTCAAAAAATGCCACAAATTTAACGTATAACACCATTACAACATCGCTGCAGCACCATTTTCATATAGTTTCTGTGTTGTGCATTACTGTTTCCGTATGGATAACATTGCGAAAACAAAAAAATCATTTCTCCGCATTATAA
>CAYMGZ010000216.1:0-436 GCA_964390095.1 uncultured Lachnospiraceae bacterium
TGACCGTGGTCTCCACAAAGAGGGGGATGTTTCCCCTGCGGGAGAGGAGATTTTGGAAGCGTTCGTTGGTTTTTGAAAATTTGCTGATTGTGACCATAAAATTTGACCTCCAATTTTTGAATTTTTGGTTTGCGGCTGTTTAAAATGTGTGAATGGACTTACGATCTTAAAATTGCCGCAATCTTTCGGTTCGTTCACACTTGCGGTCATGCCGCGACCGTTGGGAGCAGCTAATCCGCCCATATTTGCGCCCGCAGCGCAAACGGGTGGGCAGTGAGTTTTTTCTGCACCGGTCCTGCGCATAAAAAAACGCCTGACAGAGAAGAAATTTTCCCTGTCAAGCGTGGATCGGGCAGTCTGCCCAATATCGTTTTTTATTGTAGCGTATGAAAAAGGGATTGTCAAGGAAAAATTTTGGGGGAAGCGGAAATCGTAT
>CAYMGZ010000216.1:446-5458 GCA_964390095.1 uncultured Lachnospiraceae bacterium
TATGGTTAAATGTTTTTTTTGGGGTAACTTTTTTATGTATTGGTTTGGTAATGTTTGTTGGTTTTTGGGGGGGGGGGTGTGGGGGGAGCTACGGGAAGCCTGCCGCGGCAGGGTCATGGTTTTAGCGCAGGCACCAGAAATTCCGAAGTGAATGCGCCATCCTCGCTGTTGTATTTGCACCAGCCGCCATGCTCGGTGAGGATGGCCTTTGCCCGGTACAGCCCAAAACCATGGAACCCTTTTTTGCGGGAGGCAAAGAGGGTTCCATTTTTTTTCTGTTTTTTCCCGGCGGAATTGAGCATCGAAAAGTACAGCATGTTCCCCTTGGTTGCCATATAGATGCGGATAAAACGCTCGCCCGTGGCGGTGGCACATGCCTCGATGGCGTTGTCAAGCAAGTTCCCGATGATGATGCTTAATTCAAGGTCAGAAATCAAAAGGGAATCGGGGACATTGGCATTTACGGTGACTGCGATGCCGTTTGCCTTTGCCTGCGCGATCTTTGCGGAAAAAATTGCGTCGAGGGAAGTATTGCCTGTTTTTAAAAGCGTGTCCACATGGATGAGCTGGTTGTCCAGCTGCTCGATATAGGAGAGTGCACGCGAAATTTCCCCTGCCTCAAGCTGGCCTTTTAAGGTCTGCAGGTGGTGGTGGAAATCATGCTTGTAGCCGCGCATCTCGCGGTAAATGCCCCGGACTTCGCCCAAGTGGCGCTCGGATTGTTCAGTCTGGTATTCGATTAGTTTCAGATAGGTCTTTTTTCTCATGATATACACCTGGTCTATTTTAGTCCGTGCCCGGCAATGTTATGGGGTGCGGTTGGCTGGTTTTACATCCGCTCAATGAAAGCCTGGTTGATGGCATCATATTTCCCGCGCGCAAGCGGGAGTTCTGTTTTCCCGTCGATGGTGACCACACTGCGGGATATTTTTGTCACATGCCGCAAGGATACAAGGTAGGAGCGGTGGATGCGGAAAAAGTCGCGGGAAAGCCTTGCCTGAAAGGAGGAAAGGCTTTCCTTGATGCGGTATTCCTTCCCCTGTGTGTAAACGCACAGATAATGCAGGAAAGCTTCCACATACAGGATGTCCGGCTCGTACAGTTTCACGGTTTCCCCATCGCTGTGGATCAGCACGGAAGAAGGCGCGAGGCTGCAGCGGGAGAATGCCTTTTCCATGACTTCGGAAAGTTTTTTTTCTGCGACCGGTTTTGTGAGGTAATGCAGGGCATCCACCTCGTAACCCTCCCCGGCGAATTCAAAATGGGAAGTGATGAAAATAATCTCTGCGCGGCTGCCCGCCCCCCGGATGCGCTTGGCAAGGTCAATCCCGGAGATATCCCCCATCTCAATGTCGAGCAGGAGGATATCGCAGGCATTGTCTTCCCCGCAGGTAAAAAGGAAGGCTTCCGCGCTGGAAAAACTGTGTATTACGCATGGATGCCTTGACATATCCGACCATTTACGGACGGCAGTGGACAGATATTCAATTTGGCTTGGCTCGTCATCACAGATGGCAATCTGCAGGGGCATACACAAAACCCTCCTTTTGTTGCAATTTATACTGATGGCCACGAAAACTTGTCAGGCAGCCTGACCAACGAGCGAAAGGCTCCGGGGGCATCGCGGAAAATTTCATCACTTGTGGGTATACTACGCATGTTTTGGCTCCGGGTAGGATACGCCGAAGGTTTCCACCGTCACGGATTTCATGCGGCAGGTCTCCATCGGGCGGTCATCCTCATAGGTCGGGACGGAAGCGATGCGGTCAATGACATCCTCGCCCTCGGTGACCTTGCCGAAAGCGGCGTAAGCGCCGTCAAGGTGCGGTGCGTCCTTGTGCATGATGAAAAACTGGGAGCCTGCGGAATCCGGATGCCCGGAACGCGCCATTGAGAGCACCCCCCTTGTGTGTTTTAAGTCGTTCGGGAAGCCGTTTTGTGCGAATTCCCCCGGGATCGAGTAGTCCGGGCCACCGCAGCCGGAGCCCTCCGGGTCGCCGCCCTGTAACATAAAATTTTCGATGACGCGGTGGAAGATCAGACCGTCGTAAAAGCCTTTTTGGATCAGGGAAATAAAATTGTTGACGGTGTTTGGTGCGATCTGTGGGTAAAGCTCTGCTTTCATAACGTCACCATTTTCCATTGTGATGGTGACAACCGGGTTTTTTTCTGCCATGATAAAGAAATCTCCTTTTGAATATAGTGGTTTTCGTGGTTCCTTGGCGGGGCGGAAAGGGGAGGAAGCCGTGGTGGGAATACCTCCCGCAAATGGCGTATGTGCACATGCCCGCGCGGACAGAACCATTCTTATTATAGTGAAGAAAAGGGGTTGTGTCAATCGGAAACCGCGATGGGTTGCAGCAAGCGTGGCATTTCGATTATAGTCGCATTAGAAAATGATTAGAGCTATTGACAATGTAATATTATACAGCGTATAGTATAAACACAGGCAGGAAATATACCAAAAATTTGATCGGGGAGATGGAGGACGATGGTATTTAATACAGGTTCGACACTGCTGGATGCCATTGTTCTGGCAGTTGTCTCGCAGGAGAAGGAAGGGACGTATGGCTATAAAATCACGCAGGAAGTAAGGCAGGTGCTTGAGGTGTCGGAATCCACGCTTTACCCGGTGCTGCGCCGCCTGCAAAAGGATGGCCGCTTAGAGACTTACGACATGGAGTATGCAGGGCGCAACCGCAGGTATTACCGGCTTACGCAGGAGGGCTGGGCACAGCTTAGGACCTGTATTCGGGAGTGGGAGCAGTACCAGGCGAAGGTGACCGGGATTTTTAAGAAGAGCGGGCAGGAGGAAGGGCATCTGGAACAGCCACAGGAGGGGAAGGAAGAGAGCGATGATGAAGAATGAGTTTTTGGCAAGGTTGAAGGAATTGTTGGCTGACCTGCCACAGGAAGAGCGGGAGGAAGCCGTCCGGTATTATGAGGATTATTTTGCGGATGCGGGACCGTTGGAGGAAGCGCGCGTACTGCAGGAACTTGTGAGCCCGGAGGATGTGGCGGAGAAAATCCGCACAGGGTGCGTCGGCGCAGAGAAAAATGACGGGGCGGATCTATTTTCGGAAAATGCTTTTGAAAGCGGGGCGCGGGAAAGTGCACGGGCACAGGAGCAGGGCGCGGAACCAAAAGCCCCATCCGGACAAAGCCAAAGCATGGAGCAGGGAAACCCGTGGATGCAGGATCAGGGCGTGGAACCGGAAGCCCCGTCCGGACAGAACCAAAGCACGGGGCAGGGAAACCCGTGGGTACAGGACCAGGGCGTGAAACCGGAAGCCCCATCCGGACAGAACCAAAGCATGGAGCAGGGAAACCCGTGGGCACAGCAGGATTCCGGATTTACGGATGCCCGTGAACAGGAAGAATGGATGCGCATGGATGAGACCTATGCACAAGATTACGGGGAGGGCGGCAGGCAGGCCCGCCGCCAAAGTCATTCCCGCGCGCAGGGCTATGGGGGGGATGGCGGTCCGCGCGGGGCGACTGTGAGGACGAAAAGCTATTTCTCGCCGGTTATCTTTGTTTTGGCACTGCTGTTCGGAATCCCGGTCCTTTGCCCGATCCTGATCGCTTTTATCTGTGTGATGGGGGGATTTTTCATCGGCTTTGGCATCGGCGGGGTTGGATTGGTCGCGGGGGGCGTGGCGCTGGTCGGCAGCGCGCTTGCGAATGCTTCGGCAGGGATGGGGTTGCTCTTCCTGTTTTCCGGCGGGGGGCTGATCCTGACTGCGATTGGGATTTTTTTCATTGTGTTTGCAGTCAACTGTGCGTTTCGTGCGATTCCGGCACTGTTTCGGGGAATCCGGCGTGTGGTTCTGGCATTGAGGGGGAGGATCTCATGAATTTTTCGGCAACGCCAGCCCACAGGATGCCATAGGAATAAAGGATGCGCAGGCGGCGGGGAAACCGGTAATACGCAGGAAAGGGGTATAAAATGAGACGTTTCAGTAAAATATTTTCAGGGATCGCCGCCATTATGCTGGGGATTGGGATCATCCTCGTTGTGGCTGGGGCCAGCAGGGCAAAGGCGGACTGGGAGAGGTTTCGCGACGAAAACCAAGGCCGTGACTGGATGGAACAGGAATTTGCGGGCATAGGGAACATAGACATCGAGGTTCCGTTTGGCTATATCCATGTGGGAACTTCGACGGATGGCAAGGTACATTTCCAGGCGATGAATGTGAATGAAAACCTTCGGGTCCGTGAGGGCAACGGGGAATTGAGCATCCACATGGACGGGAAGAAGAATGCGGTACAAAATTTTTCCTTTTTGCTCATGGGGTTGAATTTTGACCGGGATGAATTTATAATACAAGAGTACCGGCTTTTGCTGCCGGAGGATTACCGTGGGAAAATGAAGGTTGATTTGGGGGGCGGGAAACTTTATATGGATGGGGTCCGTGCGGGGGAGATGAAAATTTCCATGGATGCCGGGGAACTTACCATCCGTGACAGTGAGGCCAAAAGGCTGGATGCAAGGTGCAATATCGGTGAAACCAGTGTGGAAGGCCGTTTTCGGGATATCTCGGTAAAGGGTGATATCGGTGTGCTGGATGTGAATGTATACGGCACCAAGGAAGACTATCAGGGTGTCATCCGCTGTGGCATCGGGGAGATCGGATGTTATGATGATGACCTGGATGTGGGGCGGACACAATATGCCATGGAAGGCTTGTCTTCATGGAAGTGGGAAGGCGGGCTTGGGGTTGACAAACGATGGGAAGGCAGGAATACGGCAGGGAAACTGGAAGTAAAATGTGATATCGGCGAGGTGAGGGTCGTGTTCCGGGATTCCTTGCAGGATGCGGTGGCGGAAGTGCCGGAAGTGCCGGATGAGCCACAATATATAGATAAGGGAACAGAAGACCTTACCGGGGTAGGAGTGTCGGAGGAAACAGGAACGGATGCCTGGAACCGGCAGGACGAAACAGAGATTGAAACAAAGTAAATAAAGGAGGTAATTTTAAGTGATTAAAATAGTAGATAAATGTGGGTGA
>CAYMGZ010000217.1:0-5453 GCA_964390095.1 uncultured Lachnospiraceae bacterium
ACTACGCCAACCCTTAAATAATCTTCCATAAAACCATTGCCTCCCGTATCCAAAAATATGATTATAATATTTGAAAAAATGATATGGGAAAGGGGTCACACCCCTTTCCCATATCATTGCAGTATCTCTACCACTACCTTTTTGTCATCCTTCGCCGCAGCAGCTTTCACTACAGTTCGGATGGACTTGGCAATACGGCCCTGTTTCCCGATTACCTTGCCCATGTCTTCCTGTGCAACCTTTAATTCTACAACAAGAGCCTTATCGGTTTCAGTTTCCGTCACAACAACTTCTTCCGGATGATCAACGAGTGACATAGCAATTACCTGAACGAGTTCTTTCATCACTTTATACCTCTTTCCCGCATACCCAAAGGCAAGCCCGCGGTATGTGTCGATACTTCCGAAATTACTTTACGATACCGGCCTTTTTGAATAACCTGTTTACAGTCTCCGTCGGCTGTGCGCCATTGCTAAGCCACTTCTTCGCCTCTTCCTCGTTTACGGAAAATGCGGTCGGCTCCTTCGTCGGGTCGTATGTGCCGATCTCGGCGATGAACCTGCCGTCGCGTGGGGATCTGGAATCTGCAACGATGACTCTATAAAAAGGTGCCTTCTTCTGACCCATTCTCTTTAACCTGATCTTTACTGCCATTGTAATTTCACCTCCTTAAAAATAATGATATATTTGGCACTGCACCGGCAGCCCGGTGCAGGAATACCCAAAGCAAAACCAAATTACAGCCCGAACGGGAGTTTAAAGCCCCTGCGCTTGCCCTTCCCGCCCATCATGCCGGACATCTGTTTCATCATCTTGCGTGTCTGCTCAAACTGCTTCATCACGCGGTTGACCTCGGCAATCTCCACCCCGGCACCGGCGGCAATACGCTTTTTGCGCGGCGGGTTGATGATATCAGGGTTCGTGCGCTCTTTCGGTGTCATGGAGTAGATGATCGCCTCCATCTTTTTCATCGCCGTCTCGCCCTCGCCAAGCGCGTCATCGTCAATTTTTGCACCGCCCATCATATTGCCCGGTAGCATCTTCATGATCTCCGCCATGCCACCCATCTTTTTCATCTGCTGCATCTGGTCAAGGAAATCATTGAAATCAAACTCCGCCTTGCGGATCTTCTTCTCAAGTTCCTTTGCCTTCTCCTCGTCATACTCCGCCTGCACCTTGTCAATCAGGGTCAGGACATCCCCCATGCCGAGGATCCGCGATGCCATGCGGTCCGGATAAAACTGCTCCACATCCGAAAGCTTCTCCCCCGTGCCGACATAAAGGATCGGCTTGCCCGTCACTGCACGGATGGAAAGTGCCGCGCCGCCGCGTGTATCGCTGTCAAGCTTTGTCAGGATCACGCCCGTGATTTCGATTTTGGCGTTAAATGTCTCCGCCACGTTCACGGCATCCTGCCCGGTCATCGCGTCAACGACCAGGACCGTGTGGTCAACCTGCACATTGTCCTTGACCTCACAAAGCTCATCCATCATGCCCTCATCGATATGCAGGCGGCCTGCCGTATCGATCATCACGACGTTCTGCCCGTTCTCCTTTGCATGTTCGAGCGCCGCCTTCACGATATCGGCCGGCTTGTGGTTTGTGCCCATGGAAAAAACCGGGACATCCTGTTTTTTCGCATTGATGGCCAACTGCTCGATTGCGGCCGGGCGGTAAATGTCGCAGGCGACAAGCAAAGGCCTTCTGCCTTTTGCCTTAAATTTCCCGGCAAGCTTTGCGGCCATCGTTGTTTTGCCCGCGCCCTGCAAGCCGCACAGCATGATGACGGTCATTTCATTTGCCGGCTTTAACGTGATTTCGGTTGTGTCATCCCCCATCAGGCGGACAAGCTCCTCATTCACGATTTTAATCACCATCTGCGCCGGGGTCAGGCTTGACAAAACCTCCTCGCCGACCGCGCGTTCCTGCACGGAAGAAACAAAGTTTTTGACCACCTTAAAATTGACATCCGCCTCCAACAGCGCCATCTTAACTTCTTTTAGTGCTGCCTTGACATCTGCCTCGGAGAGCTTCCCCTTGCCTCGCAGGTTCTTAAATACATTTTGAAGTTTTTCCGACAAGCTCTCAAATGCCATACGCTATCTCCGATCCTGTTCTGTCCTTTGGCTGGCCCCATGCCTGCAGCGTTTTTCCAAGGCCTGCGGCTTTCACTGTAAAATATGCTCCGCGCGCTCCATGATCTCCCCTACACGGGATACGTCTTTTGTCTGCGCGATTTCCTGTGAAATCTGTAAAATCTCACCAACCAGCCGCTCTGTATCCTCGAATTTCTTGGCCAGATGAAGTTTTTCCTCATATCCGCGCAGTGCCTTTGTGCAGCGCTTTATGATATCGTGGATTCCCTGGCGGCTCAGGCCTGTATTATCCGCAATCTCAGCCAACGACAGATCATTTAATATATGATCCTCAAAAATCTGCTTTTTGTGGTCCCCAAGAAGTTCCCCATAAAAATCATACAGCATCGACAGCTCATAAACCTCTGCAAGCTTTGCAGCCACCGGGTCCGCCGCCTTGAAAACGCTTTTCTTTTTCCCTGTCTCCATAAAGCACCACCTGTAAAGCTTTTTTCTTTACAGGTGGCAGTATAACGGATAACAAAAGGTTTGTCAAGCATTTTTTTTCGATGTCCCCGTTTTTGTTACGCAAACTTCAAAAATCCCGTAATATTGAAAGACCGGCAACACATCCGGCGCGATCTCCTCCCCGCTTACTACCACAGGGATGGCGGGTGGGCAATGCACCGTTACGGCACCCATCACCCGGCCGCAGGCTTTTTCCACCGGGATATATTCCTGCGGCGAAAAAACCGCCTCCCGTATGCTTATTTTCTGGCGCGGAGGCAAAAAAGGCGGAGGGGTCCTGCAAAGTCCGGGCCTTGGTACAAGCTTTCCGGCAAAGGAGGACAAACGCAAAAAATCCTCCGCCGTATTTTCCGGCGTGACCATAAAAACCAAAAAATCCGGGTCGGCATATTCGCACTCCACACCCCCTGCGCGAAAAATTTCCGAGAGCTTTCCGCCCAAATACCCGCATTTTGCCGTCGCAAGCGTCAGCTTTAACGGTTCCGTCCCTTCCACGGCCCACCCAAGTCCCTGCAGCTTAAGGCGAACCGCCTCCAGATTTTTTATGCAGGCAGAAAGGCGTTCCCGGTATCCTTTTGCCAGATATCGGTTTGTCAGGTCAAGCGACTGCAACGTCAGGTAGGAGGGGCTTGTAGAACCAAAGAGGGCAAGTGCCTGCCTTACATTTTTTTCCGTCTCTTTTTCCCCGTTGCCAAAGGAAAGACCTGCCCGCCGCGCAACATGCAGATAAGCCCCACCCGTTAAAACGGGAAGGGTTTTGTGGGCGGAATCGCAACAAAGGTCAGCACCAAGATCCATCGGATGCAGCGGCGTTGGCAAAAAATGCAGGTATGCGCCATGTGCATTGTCCACCAAAAGCAATGTGCCCGCTGCGTGCGCGGCACCGGCAATCGCGCGGATATCCAGCATCCCGCCAAGATAGTCCGGGCTTGTCACATAGACTGCCACGGGCGGCACACAAAGGCTTTCCAGCGTTTCCTTTACCTCCTGGCCCGATACCGGGCAGGCGGCAAGTGTACGTTCCTGCGGCATCCTGCCCCAGAGCCAGACCACATCAAGGTCAAGCAGTGCCGCGGCCGTAAGAAATGCTTTGTGCGCGTTCCGCGCCGCCACGACAACTGGGCGTTTCGCTTCCCCATAGTTTTCCCGCCAGCGCGCCAGGGCCAAAAACAGCATGGCACGGATGACATGGGAGGAACCTTCCGTGGAATAAAAACTTCCCCATGTTCCAAAAAGGGAGGAGACATTATTCTCGCTTTCCCGGAGGATCCCTTCCGCCTCATACAAAGAATCCGCCCCCGCGACCTCCGTAATATCAAGCGCCTCCACACCGAGCGGTCCAAAACCTTTATGCCCCGGCATATGGAAGCGCGAAAATTTACCCCGCACATACTCCTGCACAAAATCAAAAACCGGTGTCTCCATGGATGCCTCCGTTATTTTGGTGCGAGGCCGGAATTTGCCACCTGCAGCATGATGGCGCACTCCATCCGCTTTTTGAACAATTCGCAGCCATATTCATAAACACCCGAAACGGACCCGGTCGCGTGGTACGCGTTTGCCGCACAGCCGCCGGAGCAATAAAGTTTCGCCCAGCAGCCCTTGCATTCCTCCCTCGTGTACGCATTGCAGGCCCGGAATTCCTCTTGTGCCGCGTGGTTGGAAACCCCGTTCCAGATATCGCCCAGTTTATATTTTTCCTCCCCGACAAACTGGTGGCATGGGTACAGATCCCCCCACGGTGTCACCGCCATATATTCCGTACCGGAACCACAGCCTGATATCCTCTTGTAAATGCAAGGCCCATCCGTTAAATCGATCATGTAATGGTAGAAAGTAAAACCTTTCCCTTCCTTCCCGGCGGCAAGCATTTTTTCTGCCAGGCGCTCGTATTCCGCCAAAACGACCGGGAGGTCTTCCTTTGTCAGTGCCGCCGGATCTGTCGGTGCACAGACAACAGGTTCCATGCTAAGCTCTGTAAACCCAAGCCGCAGCATTTCATCGATATCCTTTGTAAAATCCGGATTCCGATGGGTAAAGGTTCCGCGCATGTAATAATTTTTATTGCCGCGCGCCGCCACAAGTTTTTGGAATTTGGGCACAATCCGGTCAAAACTCCCGTTCCCCGCATAATCCACACGCAGGGCATCGTGGATTTCCTTTCGTCCGTCCAGGCTCAGCACCACATTGCCCATCTCGCGGTTTGCAAAATCAATCACATCATCATCAATCAGCATCCCGTTGGTTGTCAATGTAAAACGGAAATTTTTATTGTGCTCCTTTTCCACGCTGCGCGCATAAAGGACAAGTTTTTTTACAACCTCCCAGTTCATCAGCGGTTCGCCGCCAAAAAAATCCACCTCGAGATTCGTGCGGCTTCCGGAATTTTCTATTAAAAAATCAAGTGCGCGCTTCCCTGTCTCAAAACTCATCAGTGCACGTTCCCCATGGTATTTCCCTTGGCTTGCAAAGCAATATGCACAATTTAAATTACAGGTATGCGCGACATGCAGGCAGAGCGCCTTAATAACATTTCCGGAACGTTCCTTAAAATGGTTCGCAAGCGGTTCATAAAAATCCGGTGTAAAAAGCTTGCGCTGCTCCTTCAGTTCCCGCACGTCTGCAAGGCAAAGCCGGATTTCATCCTCCGTCACATCTTCCCTGCCACGGTATTTTTCAAGCATCAGCGCCGTAATCTCATCTTCTGATTTTTCTTGGTAGAGGGCAATGATATCATACGCGACCTCATCCACCGCGTGCACGGAACCAGAACAGGTATCCAGTACAATGTGATAGCCATTTAATTGATATTGATGTATCATTTTTTCCTCCTTAGGATGTTTTTAGGGA
>CAYMGZ010000218.1:0-4372 GCA_964390095.1 uncultured Lachnospiraceae bacterium
GGGGCTATATATTCGGCAATTTTTAATCACCGAATATATAGATATATATATTTCACTCGCCATAGTGAGTCAAAAGAAACCCGTTCCCTGTTTATTAAACCCTCACAAAATGCATCAACTTACTCGAAAAATCCCCCCATGTCTCCGGAGCCTGCACGCCCGCATACATCAGCACATCCCCGGTGTAGCGCACTTTTGTCTCCTCATTCTCATACACGGCATCCGCGTCAAGCCCCCTTAACCGGATGCGGCGCGTCTTGAAGTTGACGCGGCGCAGCACTTCAACGTAAGTAACAAGTGCTTCGGATCCGTCTTTTGCCACAACCTCATAGCAGTCATACTCCCGGTTTTCGCTATAGCTTGCAAGGCGGTAATAATCCCCGGAGCGCACAAGGTCATTGTACTTATGGTACATCGCCACCTGTGCCGGGATCATGTCGCGGTCTTCCTGCGGGATGCGGGTCACGTCAAGCTCATAGCCGAACGTACCGGCAAGCGCCACCTCGCCGCGCGTTTTAAACGGCGTTGTGCGCCCGAGCGCGTGGTTCGGGCAGTCGCTGACATGCGCACCCATCGAGCAGAGCGGGTAGACGATTGCGGTGCCCTCTTGGATGGAAAGGCGCTCGATCGCGTCGGTGTCGTCGGAGCACCAGATCTGCGGGCTGTAGTAGAGCATGCCCGCGTCAAAGCGCCCGCCGCCGCCGGAACAATTCTCAAGCAGCAAATGAGGAAAATCCGTAATCAAGCGTTCCTGCATCTCGTACACGCCAAGCATGTAGCGGTGCGAGAGCTCGCCCTGGCGCTCCGGCGGGTACGCACTGCTTCCGAGGTCGGTGAGCGGGCGGTTCATATCCCATTTTACATACTCCACGTTCGCGGAGGAAAGGACTTCTTTGATACGGCCATAAATGTAATCGCGCACCTCCTTGCGGGAAATGTCAAGCACGAATTGGTTGCGGCAGCGGCAAGGGGTGCGGCCCGGGGTCTGGATTGCCCAGTCCGGGTGTGCGCGGTAGAGGTCGGAATCCGGTGAGATCATCTCCGGCTCAAACCAGATGCCAAATTTCATGCCGAGCGCGTTCACGCCGTCCACCAAGGTCTTTAAGCCGCCCGGAAGCTTCTCCTCGTTGACCTGCCAGTCGCCGAGGGAGGAATTGTCATCCGCGCGGTGCCCGAACCACCCGTCGTCCATGACAAGCATCTCGATGCCGAGTTTGCTTGCCTCTTTTGCGATTGCAAGGAGTTTTTCCGTATTGAAATTAAAATAGGTCGCCTCCCAGTTGTTGATCAGGATCGGGCGCTTTTTGTCGCGGTACTCGCCACGGATCAGGTGGTTCCGGTAAAGGTCGTGGAACGTGCGCGTCATTTTGCCAAGGCCTTCATCCGAGTAAACCATGACGACCTCCGGGCAAATAAACTCATCATCCTTTTTCAGCGTCCACGAGAAATTTTCCGGGTTGATCCCCATGACCATGCGCGCCGTGTCAAACTGGCAGCCCTCCACCTGCGCGAGGAAATTGCCGGAATATACGAAATTCATCGCGTAGACTTCGCCTGTCTCCTGTGTGGTTTCCGGTGTCATGACGGCGATGAACGGGTGCTCCTGATGGCTTGACTCGCCGCGCAGCGAGGAAACGGAGTGCTTGCCGTGTGTGAGCGCCCTGCGGTCGATGTGGCGCTCGCGCGCCCAGCTGCCGTGCAGGGTGATGTATTCGTAGTCTGCGCCGTCAAGCTGTAGGCAGGCGGAGAGGGCTTTTTCCAGCACGATATCTTCTTCCCCGCGGTTTGTGATGCGCACGCTGCGGGTGAGAACGTCCACGTCCTCAAATACGGAGTAGACAAGCACCACTTCAAGGTCTAAGACCGGGTCAAGGCAGACAAGCTCAAGCGTGCTGCATTCCGATTCGCTGCCAAAGGTTGCAGGGAGCCCGCAAAGCGCCGGTTTGCCGGGATAGATCCGGTGGGAGCGGTAGGCGAGTGAGCAGGCCTCGTGGCCGCCTTTTGTCTGAACCTTTAGGCAGCTTTCGCGGTAATCCCCCACGCCGTGGGTCGAGTATTCAAACGGGAACGCGTCGCCGAATGCGCCGCGGTCGCGGTTGTTCTTGCTTGGGATGAACGGGCCTTCCTCAAGGCGCATCAGGTGGCGCACATGGTGGCTTTTTAGTTTTTTCCCGTAATAGACATGTCCGACAAATGGTTCCTCATCGACGAGGGCGAGGATATAGCTGGTGTTTTTGGTATCAAGTTTGAAGACTTTCTCGTCCTCGAAATACTGGATTCCCATAAAAAATACCTCCTTGAATTTTTACACACACCTTAGTACGCCGATGCAATATTAAGGCAAGGGGTGGCGTGTAGCGGGGTGCATCAGCATACGGGTTGTTTCTATCATATTCCATATGGTGGCATTTGTCAATTTGTAAACAGAAATGGTGCATAAATGGTGCAAAATAATCGTGCGGGAAGTACCTTTGTTTTCTGGTATGGGGCATATACACAAAAATATGAAAATATTATAATAAATTTCTAAAAAAGACTTGAAAACAGTAGGGTGCTTTGCTAAAATGGGGGGTGAAGTTAAAAATACATAGCATTTAGGAGGAATGTATGTTAGAGACAATGAAAAACAGCGCCCAAAAAGCGGCGAAAAAGCGGATCGTGATCTGGGCAATCGTGATCGTTGTGCTGATGATCGCACCACTTATGGCACCATTGCAGTATCTTTTTGGGCCAAAAGACCTGACGGGAAAGAAAGATCTTGACTACACAAAGTATGAGGGCAAGTACGTAGAGTTTGATGTGAAGTATGTGTTTGGATATTATATGGAGCAAATATCGAAAAACACGAAGACCGGCAGGAAGACAACGACAGGCCACGGCTACATCGTATATAACTATGAGGACGATTCCTGTTATGCGGTATATCTCCCGGCGAGCAAGGAAGATACGATGAAACAATTGATGGAGCAGGCGGTGAACATGTATTTTTATGGCATCGAGGGAACGAAGTCCATCAAGGTGAAGGGAACTTTAAAGAAGCTTTCCGGCACGGAGCTTAAATACTATAACGAGTCCGTGGCAGAGTTTGAGGAAGATATCCCGGGGATCACGGATGCCGCCGTTGCTCTCTATGTGGACAGCGAAAGTGTCAACCGTGTTCCGAAGGTATTTATCTGGATCATTTATGCGGTATGTGTTTTTGGTTTGATCATGATCATAACATCGGCGGTCGGGCTGGCATCCAACAGCACACAGAAGTCGCTGAACAAGTTTATGCAGGCTCATCCGGGCGTTACGGAAGGACAGATCGATTCCGATATGCGTGCCGCGGCGAACATTGGGAATTGCGTTTGGGCAGGCCAGCGCTTTACGGTATGGCGGGAAGGTTCCAGTATTGAAATATTGGATAACTCAAAGCTTGTCTGGGCGTACTATTACCGTGTGACAGGGCGCACGAACATCAGCCAGGTGCTGACGTTTGACCTTGACAAGAAGAAGGTGCCGATCAACCTGACGAAGGAAGAGGGCGAGAAACTGCTTAGCGTATACTTGCAGACACAGCCGCAGATGGTGATCGGGTACAAGGCGGAGATTGAGAAGCAGTATAAGAAAGATTTTGCTAGCTTCCTGAATATTGCTTACAACCCGTGGAAGAATGGCGATTATGCAAGTAATGGGAACGGCGCATATGGCAGTACGGATGGTTATGGTGCGGGCAGCAGCGTGGTGGAACTTCTGGATGCGGGCCCGAACAAGATTGAGGTCATCAAGGTTGTGCGCGAAGCGACAGGGCTTAGCCTTGAGGAGGCGAAGGACCTTGTAGAAACAGCACCGTCTGTTGTGAAGAATGGTGCGGGCACGGCGGAGGCGGAGAACATCAAGGCACAGCTGGAGGCAGCGGGGGCAAGTGTTTCCGTGCACTAAAATGATCCGCCGCCCAAGTTGTTTTGCCTTGCTATGGTTTTAGAATCGTAAAAATGAGAAAAGCGGCTACCATATGGGGTTGTTGTATGGTGGCCGCTTTGTTTTGTTTTTGGCGTGATATACTGCCGGATGCATCCTTATCTTACGGGATGGATTCCATTGTTTGGAATTTTTTGGGATTTTATGTATAGGAAACTCCGTCGGCAGTAAATTCCACAATGGCATATGCATTCCCTTTTGAATCGTTCAGGCAGATATCGCAATGTTTTGTATCGCCGCACAGAATCCGCTTTGGGTAAACCACATCGCCGAGGACGGCGGAATGGCGGTATTCCGCGCGCATCCGGCGGATACAGGAAAGATCCGGGGAAAATTCGTCCGTAAGACATGACTGCGCAATGCGGATGTACTGGCTGTTGTTGACATGGTTGTTAGTGTCGAGAAACAT
>CAYMGZ010000218.1:4382-5449 GCA_964390095.1 uncultured Lachnospiraceae bacterium
AAGGTCGCAAATGGCGGGTTGTGTTTGGGAATCCGGGAGGGGGTGGATTTTGGCTTGCTGGGCATCTGCTGCAAAAAAAGCTTTCCTACGTTCCGGAAGGGCAATCTTGCGTGGCATATATTCCATCGGATAGGCAGGTTCCAGCACATACGGGGCGGCATCTTCTTCTGTGATGCGTGACGGCTTGCCGCTTTTGGTATCAACCAAAAACCAGATGGAATTCGCGTAAGCGGCAATTTCATGACCGCGGGCTTCATTATATAATACGAAGTTCCGGTAGCCATAAATCCCTTTGAAAGCATATGGCCAAGTGACAACGGAAATTGGGTCAAACAGGTGTGGCAGGCAGACAAGCTCAACCTGCCACGCGGACAGTAGCCACGCGCGGGAACGCTCGGTTAAATACTGTACGCCGACATGAAGGTCAGCGGACTGGAAATTGGAGCAGTCCTGGAAATAATTTAAGATGGCGTATAAATCCAGGGTTTGTTCTTTTGTGACCTCACTGTAGCGGACACGGCTTCTAAATGTATACATAATGGTTATTTCCTTTCCTGATACAAAGTTTTTGCTTTTTCGAGCCTTGTGTTAAATTCTGTGTAAAAGGCAGCGTCGTCTGATACGGCATATTCTGTCCGGTAAAATGTATGCAGAATGTAAAGCTGGACTTTGCGGGCGGTTTCCTGCCCGGCATCGTTTAAGGCGATGGCAAGGTCTTCTAAAAAATAGTGCCATTCCCCGACAAATTTTTGGTTTAGGGGAAGTTCGGTTGTGTCGAGCCAACGGCTGACTTTGATTTTGGTACGCGCCTTTGGGCATTCTTTTGTCTGGAGGATATAGCAAAAGGAGCGTTCCGTATAGTAGCGCCCAAGTGGGAACATCCGGCAAAAGCCCGGTCTGGCATCGTGGACCGTGCAGCGCCCGTCGGCGTTTAGGAACGCACAGCACCCGGTGGATTCCTGAAGTCTCAGGTTCGGCAGGATTATGCCGTCCACGAGGTTTAGCTCGGCTTTCCCGGAAGAGAGCAGGGCATCGAAGCTTGTGTGCAATGCTTTTGTAAGCCGGAA
>CAYMGZ010000219.1:0-5449 GCA_964390095.1 uncultured Lachnospiraceae bacterium
ACTGCCCGCCATTTGTGACAGAAGAGAGTATCCTTCGTGATATGGAAGCCCTGCCGCCAAACAAAGAAATTTCTGATAAGTATTATGTGGGGTACTTCAACGGGAGCGAACTGATTGCGGTCTTGGATTTCATTATGGCATACCCAGATGAAAAGACTGCCTTTATCGGATTTTTCATGACAGCGGCATCCATCCAGAACGCAGGGATTGGCAGCAGGATCATTGATGAGTTATGCGGCTATCTGAAGGAGACCGGGCTTTCTTACGTCCGGCTTGGGTGGGTTTCTGGCAATCCACAGGCAGAGCATTTCTGGCATAAAAATAATTTTGCCGAGACGGGGATTACCTATCAGACGGATGGCTATACCGTTGTTGTGGCCAAGCGGGTTTTGTAACAAAAACCGTCCTGCTCCTGCGGTCTTTCTCCCGGCAGCCCCAGCCCTGTTTTCCCGCCGCTTCTAACACCCCCGCCTGTCCGGCAGGCAGCTGGCAATGCCCCCTCCGGGAACGCGTTTTCGGAATCGATCCGGCAGGCTGACGGTTCGCTGGCAAAAGTGCCTTTACGAAAAATGCTGCCGCACAAAGTTTTTTCTTCGTGCGGCAGCATTTCCGATCTATGCAGTTTTGTTCTGGTTTCTTTAAAGCAAACGGATTACACCCATCCCTGTCCCATCACATCACTAACACAACTTCATTGACATCCTTCATATCCGCTGCTGCGACATACGGTTTGTCGAGTTTCACGCCGTTTAGGGAAAACTCTTTGAATCCGCCCTGGGCACCGCTCTCATTCTTCACTGTGATATTCAGTTTCTTGCCGCGGAACATCTTCGTCATCGTCATTTCCTTCCAGCTATCCGGGATTGCCGGGCATACCCACAAACCGTCAAGGTCAGGGCGCATGCCGCAGATTCCCTCCACGCAGCCTACCATGCAGGTCGATGCCGTCCCGGTCAGCCAGTGCACATGGGAACGGCCCTCAAACGGCGATTCCGTGCTCTCGGTGAACTGCCCGTGCACATACGGCTCGAGCTTCCTTGTGTCGGCATCGTCGTTCTGGGATGCCGGGGAGCTCTCGGTAAAATACTCAAACGCGCGGTTGCCGTGCCCCATCAGCGCTTCCGCCAGAATGATCCAGCCCTGCGGCTGCGAGAAAATACCGCCGTTCTCCTTGGTGGACGGGTTGAACAAAAGCGCCAGTGCGCCGTCAAACGCGTGGTCCACATAGGACGGGGCCATCACGCGCACGCCGTATTTCGTGTTCAGCTCGCGGTGTACGGATTCCAGCGCCGCCTCCGCCTGCTCCTTCGTTGCCAGGCCGCTGATGACCGCCCACGACTGCGGGTTGAGCCACATATTTGCTTCCGGGTCGTGTTTGGAGCCAATGACCTGCCCGTCCTCCTTGATGCCGCGCACATAGCGGTCGTCCTCCCAGCATTCCTTCTGGATGATATCACCGAGCTCCTTCTGGGTCTTGTCGAGGTACGCGATGTATTCCGTGTCGTTTAAGTCCTTCGCGAAGCCCTTTAACACGGTCATTGCGTAATATAACTGCATTGCCACGAATGTGGACTCGCCCTTCTTACCAAGGCGCAGGCAGTCATTCCAGTCCGCATGCAAGCCGGCCGGCATCTTGTGGTCGCCAAGGCGCTCCATCGAGAACCGGATCGCGCGCTTTAAGTGGTCGTAAACCGTGCCTTCCTCCTTGTTCGCGTAAGGGATCACCTCATTGATGAAATCCTTGTTTCCGGATTCTGCCACATATTTCCAGACGGTCGGGAACAGCCAGAGCGCATCGTCGGCACGGTAAGCCGGATGCCCGGTCGCGCGCACGTAGGAATCATCGTCCGGTGTGTCCTCATGCCCGGCGTTGTGGTCGTATTTTACAAGCGGAAGCCCGCCGCCGTTGTTGACCTGTGCGGAAAGCATGAAGCGGATCTGTTTCTCCGCCATCGCCGGGTCGAGGTGGATGATGCCCTGGATATCCTGCACGGTATCGCGGTAGCCGTAACCGTTGCGCTGCCCACAATAGGTAAAGGAAGCCGCCCTTGACCATGTGAAGGTGATAAAGCACTGGTAAGCGTTCCATGTATTGACCATGCTGTTGAATGCCGCATCCGGCGTATTGACTTGGAAATTCGCAAGCTTCGTATGCCAATAGTGGGTCAGCTCCTGCTTTTCTTTTTCCACGACCGCAAGGTCAGCGTAGCCGTCCACAATCTTTTTCGCCGCGGACGGGGTAGTCTGGCCGAGGATGAACGCAATCTCTTTCGTCTCACCCGGCGCGAGTGTCAGCGCGGTGTGCAGCGCGCCGCAACCGTTTACGTTATAATTGAGCACATTGTCACACATACCGTTCTCGACCGCCACCGGGTTGCCGTAGCTGTGGTAATTGCCGATGAATGCTGCCTTGTCGCCGTTGTAGGAAGTGACAGGCGCTCCCGCCAACGCGAAGAAACGCTCCCGCCAGTTGCTGCCTTCCTCGTTTTTGCCGCAGTTCTCGTTGATCGTCTGGATGATCATGTTATCGTTTTTGAAATATGTCCGGGTGATAAATAATGTGTACTGTAAGTTTACCTGATCCTGCTCATAATTGCTGTCATTCGTGAACTCCGCATAACCGAACGCGGAAATCTTGCGCACCTTGTCCGTCGTGTTTGTGATCTTCGCGCGCCAAACCTCATAGGTCTTGTCGAGCGGCACATAGTAGAGCACCTCAGAGTGGATGCCCGCGTAATCCGCCGCCATGTTCGTGTAGGCGGTCCCGTGGCGGCACTCGCTCTTATATGTATCCAGCGGTTTTGCCACCGGCTGCCAGGAAGCTGACCAGAAATCCCCCGATTCGTCATCCCTTAAGTAAACATAACGCCCCGGCGTGTCATCGCTGTTGAAATGGTAGCGGATGATGCGCCCGTTCGCGCCGCTTTTTACAAAGCTGTAACCCCCTGCGTTGTTTGAGATGATCGCGCCGTAAGCCGGGGAACCAAGATAGTTCGCCCAAGGTGCCGGAGTGTTCGGCTTTGTGATCACATACTCCTTGTTCACCTCGTCAAAGTAACCGTAATTCATACCTTTCGTCTCCTTTTCGAAATCGTTTTCGTTGCTTGCTGTTATGGGCTTTTGCAATATCGGTCAGCGGTCTGGCATTGCGCTGTCCCTCTGCCCCCACCAAAACCTGGCAAGCATTCCGATACCTCTATTGTATATGTTTTTTCCAAAACATGCAATGGGTTATTTTATTTTCTTAAAGGTTTTCGTAAAAATTTTATCTAAAATACATCCAAGCAGAAAAACACATCCAAACAGAAGTTTCCGGTTGATTGCAAAAAAACATAATGGCCTGATCAAAATCGTCACCGGAATCCGCCGCTGTGGGAAATCCTATCTCCTTTTCCATTTGTTCAAAAACCATCTTCTGGAAAATAAGGTTGCAAAAGACCACATCCTTGAACTGGCTTTTGACAGCTATGAAAATAAGCGCTACCGTGACCCGGAAATACTATACCCTTTCCTGAAATCCCAGATCAAAGATAACGGGGTATACTATATCCTTTTGGACGAAATCCAGCTTCTGGATGAGTTCGAATCCGTCTTAAACGGACTGATCCGCATCCCAAACATTGATATTTACGTGACAGGGAGCAACGCGCGTTTCCTCTCCCGCGACATTGCCACAGAATTCCGCGGGCGGGGCGACGAATTATTTATGCAGCCGCTCTCCTTTGCGGAATTTGTGTCCGTCTACGATGGCAACCGGTACGATGCCTGGAACGAATATATTTTATATGGCGGCCTGCCCCCAATCCTGGCCCTGCCCACCCCGGAAGAAAAAACCACCTTCCTCAAAAACCTTTTCCGGGAAACTTATATCAATGACCTGATTGGCAGGCATAATATCAAAAACAAAGGCGAATTTGAGGAATTGATTGATATTTTATCCTCCGGGATTGGTTCCCTGACCAACCCCAAAAGACTTGCGGATACCTTCCGGAGCAAAAAGCAAAAGAATATCAGTGTAAATACAATCAAGAACTATCTGGATTACCTCTGTGACGCGTTTATTGTAAACAGGGCAGTCCGTTATGATATCAAAGGGCGAAAATATATTGACACCCCGCAAAAATATTATTTTATGGATATTGGGCTGCGCAATGCCCGCATCAATTTCCGCCAGCTGGAGGAAAACCACACGATGGAAAATATTATTTTTAACGAGCTTACCGCGCGGGGGCTTGGGGTGGATGTGGGGGTCGTGACCACCTTCCAAAAAAACAAAAATAACGACACCATACAAAAGCAATTGGAAATTGATTTCGTTTGCAACAAAGGTTCCAAACGCTATTACGTCCAATCCGCCTTTCTGATTCCGGATTCGGAAAAATTGCAGCAGGAAGAGCGTTCGCTGTTAAATATTGATGATTCTTTCAAAAAGATCCTTGTGATGAAAGATGTCCCCGCACCTTGGTATACGGAAAAAGGAATTTTTGTGATTGGGATATATGATTTTCTTTTAAGGGCTGACAGCCTTGACCTCTAAAACCATCGACCACGTGCGCCACCGACAAAAAAACGCGACTTTTTGGCGGCGGGGAGTATTCCCCGCCGTCATTTTATCGGCCAATACTTAAACAGCAGGGGGCATCAAGGTGTGATCAGCCCCACCGCTCCAAACAGAAGTTGGGGAACACCACTTACACCGTCAAGCCCAATCCTTCCTCCGGTACAAAACCGCCCCGCCAAGCGTGCAGGCCACCGCCACACCCCCAAGGAGCAATAATTCCGTTCCATGTGCGCCAAGCCTCTCCCCGGAAAAAATTTCCTGCATCAGGTCAACCGCGTATGTCATCGGCAAAAAACCTGCAATTTTTTTCATTGTTTCAGGAAACAGCATATCCGGTATTGTCGCACCGGACAAGAACAACATGACAAAATAGAAAAGATAGCAGAGCAAACTTGCGCTTTTCAAATCGCGCCCGATTGCCGTAAAAAGAAACCCCATCGAAAACATTGCTGCCACGGAAAACAGTATGCTTACCAAAATTTGAAAAATACCGCCCTTAATCTGGATATGGTACAAAAGTTTTCCGGCAGCCAACAAAATAAAAATCCCGGCCAGCGTCATAATAAAATTGACCAATACCTGTGCCAATATGATATTTTCCTTCCCGGCTGGCGTAGCATCGAACCTTTTATAGATTTTCTTCTCTTTATACCCCGACAATGTCAGCGGGAGCGACATCAGGCCCGTAACCCCCGTCACCATGACCGCGTATGCGGGCACCGAAACATCCATCATCCCAACGTCCGCCCCGGCATAGACCGGTGCATTCCCATAGATCCCGCCGAATAAAAGAAGCATCAAAAGCGGAAATACAAGGGTAAAGAAAAAACTAAAAAAATCACGTGTGAATAATCGTAATTCCATTTTTAAAACTACTGCGAACCGTTT
>CAYMGZ010000220.1:0-5446 GCA_964390095.1 uncultured Lachnospiraceae bacterium
GATCATCATCGGCGTGTGCGGCGGCGACGGCATCGGTCCTGCCATCACCGGGCAGGCCAAACGCGTTTTGGAATTTTTGCTGAAAGACGAAGCCGCAAAGGGAAAAGTAGAATTCAAAGTCATCGACGGCCTGACAATCGAGCGCCGCGCCGCGCTGCAAAAAGCCATTCCGGACGATACGCTTGCCGAATTAAAGGAATGCCACGTCATCTTAAAAGGGCCGACGACCACCCCGCGCAAGGGCGACCCGTGGCCGAACGTGGAAAGCGCGAACGTGGCAATGCGCAAGGAGCTTGACCTTTTTGCAAACGTGCGCCCGGTGCGCATCCCGGAACAGGGCATTGACTGGACCTTCTACCGTGAGAATACGGAAGGCGCTTACGCGGTCGGCAGCAAGGGTGTCCACGTGACGGACGACCTTGGGATTGATTTTACGGTCGTGACAAGCCAGGGGACCGAGCGCATCATCCGCGCGGCCTTTGAGTACGCGAAGGCAAACGGTAAGACCCGCGTGACGGCCGTGACCAAGGCAAATATCATAAAGACCACCGACGGGAAATTCCTTGACGCGTTCCGCGCGATCGCAAAAGAATATCCGGGTATCACGGCGGATGACTGGTACATCGACATTATGACGGCAAAACTGATTGACGAGACAAGAAGGCGCGATTTCCAGGTTGTCGTGCTGCCAAACCTTTACGGCGATATCATCACGGACGAGGCGGCGGACTTCCAGGGCGGTGTCGGCACGGCGGGGAGTGCCAACATCGGCAAGCGTTACGCAATGTTTGAAGCCATCCACGGTTCCGCGCCGCGCATGGTAGCGGAGGGCAGGGCAAAATATGCCGACCCTTGCAGCGTGATCCGCGCGGCGGCAATGCTGCTTTCCCATATCGGCTACCAAAGCCAGGCGGACGCACTTTATAAGGCACTTGACATCTGCACGGTCACGGAGAAAAAACTGGTCATGACCGGGCACGAGGACGGCGCGACAAACGAAGCGTTCGCGGATTATATCATGGAGACAATCAGGGGGCTGTAAAAGAAACCATGATATCCTGTATTATTTATCATTGTGCGGCAGCCCCTTTCATGAAATGGCGGTGCAGTATGACCGGAGGTTTTTAAGGTTATGGAGGATAACAATAAAGAAGTGCAGCAGGAAGTCACGGACAAATATTCGCTGCGCGGCAGGGTGTTCAACCGCCTGCGGGAGGACATCCTTTCCGGGAAATATGAGAGGGATGAGGAACTGCGGGAAATCACGATCGCATCGGATTTTGGGGTGAGCCGCACGCCGGTGCGCGAGGCGCTGCGCCAGCTTGAACTGGAGGGGCTGGTGCGCATTATCCCAAACAAAGGCGCATATGTGACGGGAATTTCCAAAAAGGACATCCATGATATTTACCATATCCGCTCGTATCTGGAAGGGCTGTGCGCGCGCTGGGCGTGTGCGCATATCCGGCAGGAACAGCTTGAGCAGCTTGAGGAAATTGTCTATCTGTGCGAGTTCCACGCGAAGAAAAAGCATCTGGACCAGATCGTGGAGCTGGACAATAAATTCCATGAGATCATCTATGAAGCGTGCGACAGCAAAATGTTAGAGCATGTGCTGCGCGATTTCCACCATTATGTCGAGCGCGTCCGCCGTGTCTCCCTGGCAGGGGAAGGGCGCGCTGCGGCATCCAACAAAGAGCATATGGCAATCCTTGAGGCATTGCGGGCAGGCGACGGGGAGCTTGCGGAAAAGCTTTCGTGCGAGCATATGATTCAGGCGATGGAAAATCTGAAACGGTGCGGGGTGTGAGGAAAGGTTTCTTTTCGTGCGGTCATGTGCGTTCAGGGTGTCGGGCATGGATGAATGGTCTTGTCGGAGGACTTTTTTGGCTGTTTGTGTATCCCCGTGTTTGGAGGATTGGGAATGATGGAACGGAATATTAAATCGATGGAAAATAAGTACCTGTTTCCATCGCTTGCATTGGTTGAAGATGTTTTTGCAAAGTGGGATAGCCCGGCAGAGGGAAAAATGGTGCGCAGGCTTGTGGAAGAGATCCGCGCAAAAAAATATTATCTTCCGGAATTGGAACTGATTATGGTCAGTGAAGATGATGAGGTGGTTGGATATGCGATGTTTTCCCGCTTCCATATAGAGGGCAGATATGAAGATGAATTGTTGATCCTGACCCCGGTTGCGGTAAAAACAGAACTGCAAAGACAGCATATTTCAAAGGATTTGTTGGAATATGGATTTGAGAGGGCAAAGGGGATGGGATTTAAGGCCATACTTGTCGAAGGGGATCCGAAAAATTATCGTCCCCGCGGATTTTGGCCGAGCTATCAATTTGGGATAGAAGCGGGAGAAAACATAAAACTGCCCCATCCGGACTGTCTGATGGTGAAGGAATTGGAAGAGGGGGCATTGGATAAAATGCATGGCCTGGTTGATTATTCCTTCTATGAGGCGCTGCACGCGGGATAATCTGTGGGGGAATGCCGCCGCAATTTACGGATTTTAGGTAAATTGCGGCGGCGAATTTTTTTTTCCGATGGAAGATAGAACAGCAAAGGGCATTCAGCGGACGGGGTCAGGTTTTGTACTTCTTCGCTACAATCAGGCCTGCGATGAGAATGGCTACCGAAACACCGATCCAAATCCATCCGGCAAGCTCCGATGAAGAAGTTCCCATCCCGTTCATGTCAAAGGAGAAATCCCCGCCCGGCTTCTGCATATTTCCGCCGGAAGGGCGTTTGATATCGCTTCCTTCGCCCGCGCCACCAGACGGTGTGGCTTCCGGCGTTGTGTCGGAGCCGCCGGAAGGTGTAGTTTCCGGTGTTGTGCCGGGGGCGGTGGATAGCGTGGATTCCGGCTGGCTGCCCGCAAACTGCCCTGGGAAGCCTCCGGGGAAATCGCCCGGCAGGTCGTCGGTTGTTTTGTCCGAGGTGGATGTGGCGATTGCGTTTACGCTTTGCTTTGCCGATGTACCGCCCGCATGTTCCGCATCCTGCCCCGGATTCTGCGGTGTCTGGGGGCCACCCCCAAAGCCACCCTTGCCGCCGCCCATGGAACCCATGTCCGAGAGGGTGATGGCAGAGGCATCCACATAGTTCATTTTGCTGGAAGTTTCCCCGTTTTCAATCTGCATGGAAATACTTTCGCTGCGCAGATTGCAGAATTGGCGGAGGGTCTTTACACCCAATTCGAATTCATCGTAAGTATAAAAGGCGGTAGGGTCTTTTTGTACATACGGCCGGATCAGGTTGTATGCGTCCTCAATCATGCCCGCAATATCAACGGTTTTTAAAAATTCTGAAAAATACTGATGGTACAAATTTGTATATTCCTCGTCCTCAAAAATCCAGTTCAACATCGGTCTGTCCGAGGAACCGCCGGATACCGGGCTGTCGATCGGTGTGTTGACCGTGCTCGTTGCATCCCCGGCGCTGAATGTGCCAAAACCGAGGTTATAGTCCCACGGGATCATGGCAAGCTGCCCGTCCTTTTCATAAAGATAATAATTGTGGACCATCATGCCAGTATAGCTGTCGTCATTGCAGACATAATTGTGTACGACAAAATAGCGGATCACCTGCAGGGTATCGACAATGGATTCGATGTCCTCACCGTCAGAGAGCTTCTTTAAAGATTCGATCAGGCGGCTTTGGTCGGCTTTGGTAATATCGGTCTTGGCATTGTTCCAGATGTTTTCATAACTGGCGGGATCATCATCAATGTACTGAAGTTTCACGTCAGAAGAGCCCATTCCGGACCCGCCGCCAAAGTTAAAACCGCCGTTTTTGCCGCCTCCGTCACCCGGTATCGCAGACGGGTCAAAATCCCCGGGAAGATCGGAGGAATCAAATCCGCCCGGTATTTCACTGTTCCCGGATGGCGGCATATTTGGCATTTCGTTCCCGGACGACGGCATATCGGGTATTTCCCCGCCGGATGACGGCATATCAGGCATCCCACCGCCGGATGATGGTATATCGGGCATAACGCCGCCTGGCATGGAAGATGGGTCAAAACTGCCCGGCGCGTTGCCGGAACCGAAAGAACCGGAAGAACCGGAGGAATCCCCCTCAAAATTAAAATCAAAATCGCCCATATCAAAATCCCTGCCGTTGCCGCGCCCGCCGCCAAAGCTTAAGCTGTCCGGCTTATAAAGCTTTCCGTAGCCAAAGCCGTAATTGCGCTTCAGAAAGGCTTCCTCCACGCCCTCCACGGCCAGATACAGCCCCCAGTCCTCCCCGTTTACCGTGATATAGACATAGCTGCACAAAGGTGAATTCACGCCAAACGCGTTCATCATAGTATAGGTCAGGTAGTCCTTCATCATGGTGGAATCCTGAATTAGGTTGTTCAGGCTCAGCTTATCCAGCCCGTGGTACGATTTGGTGCTATCGTAGTGGTCAAACTCAATCTTAAAACTGTAACGTTCGCTGTCAAGGGAGGACACCGTGGAAAGGGAAGTGTTCCCCTTTGCCCGGATTCCCACATTTTTGTAGGCTTCCCCATCAACCACCACATTGGCCGCATGGTATTCTTCGCTTGCGGCATTGGCAATGAATTCATCCCAGCCGTTCATGACAATGTCAACCGTATGCACTTTTGTATTGTCAAACAGGCGCTTCTCATATCCCATCGTGTGCGCCATTGCCTTCATGCCAAGCGCGGCACCATTCATGAACAGGATGGTCAGAACCAGCATAAACGCGGTGACACCCCATGCAATTCGATCAAAATGTTTATTTCCTGACATAGTTTACCCCATATATTCACCGTTGTAAGAGACAATCACCGCACTGTTCACGCCGGGCATTTCCGAGAGGATGTTGATGAAATCGGTGTCATCCTCCTTCAGCCGGACTTCGATGTTCAGTTCGATGGCTCCCTTGATGGCGGATTTGCTCTTGATGGTCGTCCGGGTTACATTTTTGGCGAGGAATTCCTTCGCCTTTCCTTCCGCATCATGGTTTGCGCAGCTTAAAACCACCATGTAAGGGTGGGTGTTGGATGTTTTGTTCACAAATACGAGCAAAATGATGCCGATGCAGACGCTGCCAATGATGGCTAAAGGGATCATGCCCGCCGCCAGGATAATGCCCGCACCGACCGACCAGAACAGGAATACAAGGTCTAACGGGTCTTTGATGGCGGTGCGGAAGCGGACGATGGACAGTGCGCCCACCATGCCGAGGGAGAGGACAACATTGGAAGTCACGGCAAGGATCACGGTCGCCGTAATCATGGTCAGGGCGATCAGCGCCGTGCCAAAACCTGCGGAATACATGACACCGCGGTAGGTTTTCTTATAAATAAGAAAGATAAACAGTCCAATGCCAAAGGACAGCACAATGGTTAGGAACATGTCAAGGACGGTGATGGAAGATACATTTTCCAGAAAACTGGATTTGAAAATGTCGCTAAATTTCATGGTTTACTTCT
>CAYMGZ010000221.1:0-5442 GCA_964390095.1 uncultured Lachnospiraceae bacterium
TGGTGGACCTGAAGGGGTATTTAAAGAAAGAACCAAATGCGAAAGTGTGCATGGATATCGACCAGGAAAAATTCCGCACATGGTTCCTGGAGGCGGTCGGGAAATGCAAATAAGGATGCGGCATACGGCAAACAAAAACATCCCGAAAGCAAAAACAGAACAAAAAAATAAAACAACGCTGCATTTTGCGGCAGAATGGAGGAATGTATGGAAACAGCAATTATGTATATTGCGGCAATCGTATCCGTCGCATTGGTCATCTTCATGCTGATCAAAAAAATGGACATTAAGATCACGCTGTTCGTCATCGGCATCATCCTGATGTATATCGGCATGGCATGCGGAAACAGCATCGGTGGCACGGATTTTACTTCGACCGGCATGGTGTGGCTGGACCCGTTAAAAGCCATTGCGGACCAGTTTAAATCAACCATCAGTTCGTCGGGCTTCATCATCCTGATTTTGGGCGGTTATTCGGCCTACATGAGCTCGATCAAAGCTAACAATGTGACCGTCAGCGTGCTGACGAAGCCGATTGGGAAAATCAAGTCCGTGTATATCCTTGTCCCTGTGGTATTTTTGATCGGCAACCTTTTGTCGCTCGTAATACCAAGTGCATCAAACCTTGCCATCATCTTGCTTGCAACCCTGTACCCAATCATGCTCCAGGCAGGTATGAGCACCCTGACGGCGGCGGGCATCATTGCCACGACCGCGACCGTCATGCCGACACCGCTTGGCAGCGATAACGTGGCAATCGCGGCAGAACTTGCGAACACGGCGGAATTTGCAGGGCTGACAGCAAGTGACTATGTATTCCGTTACCACGCCGTTGTATCCGTCCCGACGCTGTTTGTGATGGCGGCCGTGCACTACTTCTGGCAGAAATGGATGGACAAAAAGGATAAAAAAGGAAACAGTGAGCTGGAAAACAAAGCGGAAGTGGAAAAGATCGAGGGTGGCGCACTTTTCCGTACCGTATATGCGATTTTGCCGCTTTTGCCAATCCTGATGCTGATCGTTGTCTTTGCGGTGCAGAAGATCACCGGGACAAGCATCAATTTGAGTGTTGAAGTTGCAACCCTGTTCTCGTTCGTGATCGCGATCGTCTGTGAGCTGGTGAGGAACCGCAGCGCACGCCAGACCTTGGATGCGACGGAATCTTTCTTTAAGGGCATGGGCGGCGCAATGCCGATCGTCGCACTGCTTGTTGCAGGTACTGTATTTGTTACCGGTTTAAAGACCATCGGCCTGATTGCGGCATTGCAGGAGGCGATGACGGGCTTGCAGGGTTCCGGGCTTGGTTTTGTCCTCCCGCTCATCCTGGTAGCTCTCACCGCGCTGATCGTGCTTTTAAGCGGCAGCGGGACCGCACTTTTCTTCGCGATGGTACCGCTTATGGTACCGCTTGCGGCGGCGGCAGGGATCAGCGTACTGGCAGTCTCCATCCCGATGGGGCTTGCGGGCAATTTGCTGCGCGCGGTATCGCCGGTATCCGCAGTGGTCATGATCGTGGCCGGTTCGGTCAAGCGGGAACCGCTTGAGATCGTAAAGCGGACTTCCGTTCCAATGATCGCCGGCGTGGTATTCATGTTTGTGCTTTCGCTTATCATGTTCCTGTGATATAGCAAAAATTTACTTCCACATGGCAGGAAAATAATTTCACCTCGGGCAAAAAAGCAAGGGATTCCCTTGCTTTTTTGTAGTTTAAGGGATAAAATGTAAACGATGTACTGTCCGCCCAATCAACAGGAACTTTGTCTGCAAAACAGACAAAAACGGTATTGGGCAGAAAAAATAAAATGGGGGACGAGGAGCCATGGAAGAAAACCGGAAGAAAAAAATCACAATCAAGGACATCGCAAAAGAAGCAGGGATATCCACCGCCGCGGTTTCCCTGATCTTAAACGATAAACCATGCAGGATCCTGGAGGAAAAAAAGCAGCTTGTGCGCGAGATCGCAAAACGGGAAAATTATGTAGTGAACCAGGCGGCAAAAAGCCTGGCAACCCGGAAATCAAATATGCTGGCATTGATTTTGCCGGACATTGAAAATACGTTTTTTTCCTCCCTCGCAAAGCAGATCGAAAACCGTTGCCGCAGGGAAGGTTATTCCCTGATCATTGCAAGTTCCGATGACCGGGGGGAGAATGATGAAAAACTTTTGCGTGTCCTGGAATCGAGGGGGGTGGATGGTATTTTCCTGATCCCAAGCATGGAGGCGCTGGAACAGACACAAAAGCTGCCCCAGAAGCTTTCCCTGCTCACGATGCCCTATATCATGATCGACCGTTTATTGCCGGGGGTGGGGGGCGGTGTAAGCTTTGACCATGAACAGGGCGGGTATCTGGCGGCAAAATACCTGCTTATGCAGGGGCATACGAAAATCGGCTGTGTGTACCGCGATGATAAGGCGGGGAGCGGGAAAAGCCGTCTGGACGGCTATCTGCGGGCATTGGGGGAATACCATATCCCGGTTAAGGAGGAATATCTGAAAAAAGGGGATTACCGGATGGAGGGCGGCTGCCTTGCGGCAGAAGGCCTGCTGGCAACGGACTGCACGGCGGCCTTCATCTGCAATGACATGATGACGCTCGGTTTCCTGCGCAGGCTCTACGAGGAAGGGTACCGGGTGCCGGAGGATTATTCCATTGTCAGCTATGATGATTCCCTGAAAAACTATCTTCTCGGCATCCAGCTTACCACGGTGGTGCAGGATATCAAACAGCTTGCAGCAAAAGCGTGCGGGATGATGTTTGAAAGGCTTTCGGGGCAGGGGGAGGAAAATGAAAGGGTCATCCTGCCGCCAAAGCTTAAGGTGCGCCAGAGCGTGAAAAATCAACCAATCAAACAAAGGTGCCGTGGAGGGGATGGACATGGCGCAGAAAGCGAAGCGGATGAAGATTTTGCTTGATTATTTAAAGAAAGTGTGAGAAAATATATAAGGCAGTTATGTAATTTTTTCTGGATATGCAAGAAAATGCCACATTTACGGCATGAACTTAAGGGAACCTTACTGCGCGGGAATTCCCACATGGCTGCCCCCAAAATAAGACGCAGCATGGAGGAAAATTATGGCAAAAAAACCTACGGTATTGATGATTTTGGACGGGTTCGGGTTAAATGATAAGAAGGAGGCAAACGCGGCGGCAATCGCGAAGACTCCGGTAATCGATAAGCTGATGGCGGAGTATCCCTTTGTGAAAGGCTATGCCTCCGGCATGGCAGTTGGCCTGCCGGACGGGCAGATGGGCAACTCCGAGGTCGGGCATCTGAACATGGGCGCGGGGCGCATCGTCTATCAGGAGCTGACCCGCATCACAAAGGAAATCGAGGACGGCGATTTCTTCAAAAACAAGGAGCTGCTGCGCGCAGTAAATAATTGTAAGGAAAAGGATTCCGCACTGCATCTGTACGGGCTGCTCTCGAACGGCGGCGTGCACAGCCATAATACGCATCTGTACGGGCTTCTTACGCTTGCAAAGCGCGAAGGCTTAAAGAAGGTCTATGTGCATGCGTTCTTGGACGGGCGTGACACAGCCCCGACCTCCGGCAAGGAATTTTTGGTGGAGCTGGATGAAAAAATGAAAGAGATCGGTGTTGGTGAGGTGGCGACCGTGATGGGGCGCTACTATGTGATGGACCGCGATAACCGTTGGGACCGCGTGGAGAAGGCTTATGCGGCAATGGTTTACGGCGAGGGGAAGAAGGCGGCGTGCCCAATCTGTGCGGTGTCGGATTCCTACAAGGAGGATGTGACCGACGAGTTTGTCGTTCCGACCGTAATTGAGAAGGACGGCGCACCGGTGGCAACCATCAAGGACGGCGACTCGGTTATTTTCTACAATTTCCGCCCGGACCGTGCGAGGGAGATCACGCGCGCGCTCTGCTGCGATGACTTCACGGGCTTTGAGAGGAAGGGCGGCAGGGTGAAGACCACCTATGTATGCTTCTCCGAGTATGATGTAACCATACCGAACAAGACCGTAGCATTTGAAAAGATTTCCCTGACCAATACCTTTGGCGAGTATCTGGCGGCACACGGCAAGACCCAGGCTCGCATTGCCGAGACAGAAAAATACGCGCATGTTACTTTCTTCTTTAACGGCGGCGTAGAAGCGCCGAATGAGGGCGAGGACCGCATTTTGGTCAATTCCCCGAAGGTTGCGACTTACGATTTAAAGCCGGAGATGAGCGCTTACGAGGTGGCGGATAAGTTAGTGGAAGCGATCAAGTCCTTAAAGTATGATGTGATCATCATTAATTTCGCGAATCCGGATATGGTGGGGCATACCGGTATCTTGGATGCGGCGGTCAAGGCAGTTGAGGCGGTGGATGAGTGTGTCGGCAAGGCTTACGAGGCACTGCTTTCGGTGGACGGCCAGATGTTCATCTGCGCGGACCACGGCAACTGTGAGCAGTTAATAGACTATGAGACGGGCGTGCCGTTTACCGCGCACACGACCAACCCGGTGCCGTTTATCCTGGTGAATTACGATAAAGATTATACGCTGCGTGAGGGCGGCTGTCTGGCAGATATCATCCCGACGATGATCGAGATGATGGGGATGGAGCAGCCTGCAGAAATGACAGGGAAGTCATTGTTGGTTAAAAGGTAGGAAGAGGAAGGCAGAGGTAGGCAGAGGAAGGGAAGGAACCGGGAGCGTCCGGTTTCTTCCTTTTTAGAAAGGGAAGATTGGGGCTTGCGTGGAAAAATGGGGGAGTTTTTGGCAGGGATTTTGCTGCGGGGCGGTTGGGAAACGGAAGAAAATTAGCAGAGAAAATAAGTGGACTTTTGAAAAGGATTATGTTATAATGTAAAAAAGAACAACGGGGGGATGAACAGAATGAATGAAGAATTGTTACTTGCAATATCAAACCTTTTGGATGTGAAATTTGAGGCACAGGATAAGCGCCTGGATGCGAAGTTTGAGGCACAGGGGAAACGTTTGGATGCACTGGAAGGCCGGATAGGTACGCTGGAGGGTCGGATGGGTACACTGGAAGGCCGGATGGATGCGTTTGAAAGGCGAATGGACGAGAGGTTTGAGGCACAGGAAAAGCGGATGGACGAAAAGCTTGGGGCATTGAGGACAGAATTGATGGATGAGATCAAAAAGGACAGGATGGTAAGGGAGAACGTTGTCCTGCCGCTCTTGGGGGAAATCAAGGCTTGTTATTTGTCAACCTTCGAACGCTACCGTGAAAGTGCGGATCGGATGGAAGGAGCTTATGAGGATATCAGCCTGTTAAAGAAAGTCGTCCAAAAACATAGTGAGAAATTGCAGGAGCATGAGGAAAAGCTGCAGAAATTGGCATAATGGCTAGATGAGAGGAAAGAGGGGATTTGGTTCCCCTCTTTTTTTGGTGTCTTGCAGAAATTTATTTCCTCTGTGATTTTGGTTGTGAACAACTGTAAATCGAAGTGGTAATGGAGGAATT
>CAYMGZ010000222.1:0-5441 GCA_964390095.1 uncultured Lachnospiraceae bacterium
GCCCCGTTCCCTGGATGCCGGACTGCGTCACGGTTGCCTCCCTCTCAAACGGCTCAAAAACATGCTTTACGAACTCTTTTGACATTCCGACACCGTTGTCCTTGACCACAAAAATATAGTCACCATACCCGTGCTTAAATGTTGTCTTCTGCATAATCCGGAATGAGACGCTTCCACCCGCCGGCGTATATTTTACTGCGTTGCTCAGAAGGTTGATAAAAATCTGGTTCAGTTTCAGGGAATCGGCAATCACATTCTCATTGACAACCTCAAACGTATCAATAAAAAGCTCCAACTGCTTCGCCTTTACCTGTGGCTGGATGATATTGACCAAATTATGCATCAGTTCGGAAATATTACATTCCTGCTCATTGATCTGCACCTTCCCGCTCTCGATGCGGCTCATGTCAAGGATATCGTTGATCAGGCTTAGAAGGTGGTTGCTGGAGGAAAGGACTTTCTGTAAGCAATCCCTCACCTGGTCCTTGTTGTCGATATGGCTGACGGCAATCGTCGTAAAACCGATGATTGCATTCATCGGTGTGCGGATATCATGCGACATGTTGGATAGGAAGGCGGTCTTTGCCCGGTTGGCATGCTGTGCCTGCATCAGCGCATCCTGCAGTGCCTGTGTCTGCTCCCTCTGGCGGCAGACCTGGTCCGTGATCTCCTTTGACACAACCATCACGACAATGTCACCAGTTTCATCATCCTGCGTCATGACGAAAGACTGGCGGATACAGATCTGTTTTCCCTCAACAATCATGACCCAATAATCCACCGTGACCTCTGCTTCACCCTGTTCAAAGCACTTCTGCAGATACTTTGCATCTGTGGTCCGCCGGTAGGCCTCCATGGATTCCTGCAATACGAATTTCACACCCCTCGCAAAACATTTGGAGGCACTGTACGGCACTTGCGCCCCGATTTTTTCCATCAGGGAAAATGTCTGCCCATCGAGTGTGCACAAAATATCCTGTTCAATCCGGTCCTTTGTCAGGTTAAATTCAAAGGTGCAGAATGCATTGGAAGCGATCGCAATCCGGTACTGCCTCTCCTTGCGGCCTGCAAGCGCTATCTGCGCCTGGATCTTTAGTTCCTTTTCCTTTGTCTCCGTGATATTCTGCCTTGTCAGCAAAACCTTGGTCGCCCTGCCGTCCTCCCGCTCGATGCACATGATATTCACATGCTCCCAATCCTCGCCGCCATCGCGCAGCACGCGGCACTCAAAACGGATATCATTCTGCAAAGCCAGCGCCTTTACCATGGAATCTTTCTCCACGATCCCTATAAACTCCTCACGCGCTGCCTCGTCCGCCATGATTGAACATAGATATTTTATCAATTCATTATATTCCCCCCTGATCGCAAGGCTGTCATTCTCCGACCTTGTTCCTGCCAGATATTGGTAAGTCCCCGCCTTTAAATCAATCATCGCAAACCGGCTAAAGAGGGTATTGATGCCGTTAAAAATATATCCAAGCTCCTGGTTCTCATTCTCCAGTTGTTTCTTTTCGCGCCCTGCCTGAACCAAAAGGTAAATGATGTAAAGGGCAAACAGGCCGATCAGCATGGCCTCAAGTTGAATCCCTACCAGGTTCCCCACCCGTACCATTTCCTGCGTCACATTTTTCGGGAAGGTCTGCACAAGCACACAATCATTGTTTGGCAGGTATGTTACACAGATATTGTCTGTCTTGCTGTCCGGGGCACAGATAAACGCCCCGCTTCCCCCTCTTGTTTGGAATACCTCCCTCACCTTTCTTGCCGTCTCCCCGTCAATCACCCCGTCCTCCGACAGGCTGTCAACCAGATGCCCTTCATAGGAAGACCAAAGCCTCTCATCCGAGCTTGCGATCACCCTTCCTTCCGGCGTGCACAAAAACACATCCGCCGTCTCACCAAAATAAGTGGTGGCAAGCATATTCTTTAAATATTCCTCCGCCAGGTACACCCCGCGCAGCACACCGATGATCTCCCCCTGATAACGGACAGGCGCATAAAAATTTGTCATGGTCTCATCAAAAAAGTAAGAATCAAAAATAATCACGCTCCCGCTTTCCCCGTTCATGCCGTTCTTAAAAAACGTGCGCTGTGTCACATCGGCAGTCCTGCCGTCAGAAATATAATCCACCCCGTTTTTATCCGTGAACAGCACAGCGTCGAACACGGCGTTCTCCTCCATCTTCGCAAGCATCTGCACGGTGACGACCGGCTCCGTTAAGCCCTCGCCGACAAAATAGGAATATGTATTGATCCGTCCCAGGGCATTGCTTAATTCCTCGTCAATCTGGACCGCCTTCATCTGCGCCGCGTTCGCCGCATAATCCCTGTTCCGTTCCTCGATACGCTGCCGGTTCTGGGTCGTATACCATTGAAATAAAATAATGATCGCAACCAGCAGGATCATAACATAGCTTATTTCCCGCAACGTCTTCTTTGTTTTCATAAATACCTTCGAATCCTCCTGAAAAAATTATAACTGGAACAACCCTTTCAATTAATTCTACCATATCATCCCCGAAAATAAAAGCCCTTTTTCTTGAAGTTTCACCCTAATCCAAAACCTCCCAAAATTTCCCAGAAACATTGTTCCCATAAAATATTTTCTTCCCCACAACCCTTAATATGTATCACTCCCGCCACCGCCATGGCAGCCGGAAATTTTTTCTTTTTGCTCCTACACAAAAAAAACACGCCCGCCATTCCCTGTACGGAAACGGCAAAACGCGTTTTTTCATCCACGATATTTTCTTTCCTTATTCTTTCCTGCCCATTTCCCGCAGGCATGCCTCCACCTGCGCCTGGTCCGGCATCACCTTCAGCGCCCCCTTCCTCGTCGTGACGATGGAGGCCGCCGCGTTGGCAAACGAAAGCATCCCAAAAAGTTCCTCTTCCGAAAACTCCAAAAGCCCATGTTCCAAAACATAATTCAGCACACAGGCGCAAAAAGTATCCCCTGCCCCCGTTGTATCAACCGTTTTTTCCTGCAGGTATGCCGCCGCCTTAACACACCTTTTCCCGCAGTAGGCGCGGCTTCCCTCCCGCCCCATTGACAAAAGGATTAACGGGATGCCATAGCGCTCTTTGAGCATCGTTACGCCCCGGTCAAAATCCTGCTCACCGGTAAAGAAACGGATTTCATTGTCCGAAATTTTTAATATGTCACACCAGCCCATCCCGGACGCGATCTGCTCCTTTGCCTGTGGGAGCGATTCCCACAAAGGCTCGCGCAGGTTCGGGTCGAATGAGATCAGGCATCCCGCCTCCTTTGCGGCCTCAAGTGCCTTTTTTGTCGCCGCCCTCACGCCCGGATGGGTCAGGGAAAGCGAACCGAAGTGGAAAATTTTCGATGCCCTGATCCGTTCTTTACAGTTTTTTCCAATTTCATCCGCACACAAACACATATCCGCACCCGGATTACGGTAAAAGGAAAAATCCCGGTCACCGTCCGCAGAATGGTGTACGAATGCCAGCGTTGTCGGGATGTTCCTGTCCAAAAAGAGGTTTTCCGTATCAATCCCGGCTTCCCTGACCACTTCTTTTAAATGCCTGCCCAAAAAATCATTGCCCACCTTGCCGATGAGCGCCGTCTTTTTCCCAAGCTTTGCAAGCATGGCAAGCACATTGCAGGGAGCGCCGCCCGGATTTGCCTCAAACAAATAATTCCCCTGATTGCTCACGCCGCTTTCGGTAAAATCAACCAAAAGTTCCCCCAGTGCCGTCACATCATACTCTTTTTCCCGCCACTTTTCTTCCCATGAACCTTGTTTTGCCATGATTCCTCCTTAAACACTGAAACAAACCATGAAACATATTCCTGCCGCCGAAACCTGTTATATTCTTTGCCCTGGCAAAAATAAATTTTCTGACATGCCATGATCAAAACAAATCGTATTTCACCACATCCATCAAGACCTCACCATCCGCAAAGAACGAAATCCCCCTGGCCGAAAGATCCGTCATGATCGTGGCCGTCATCACCTGCTCCCCGTCACCGATGAACACCTCCACACTGAAACGGTCAAGAATCAGCCGCAGTTTTAATTCCCCATCCTTTGCCGGAACCAAACAGCGCCTCTGGTGGATATAAGCCCGGCGGGAACCGGAAAATTTCCGGTCAATCTTTAATATGGATTCGTATGGCCGGTAACTTAACGCCGTGCGGTAAGTGCTATCCTGCGCAAAACGCACAGCAAATTTCTTATACGGGTTCCCTGCATCCTTCACCCGCACCGTCAATTCCATATCCAGGATCCTTCCCTCAATACCGTTTAAGGAAAGTTCCCCGCTTACCAAAACCCCCCGGTATTCCACCGGGTTACTGCGGCATGCCGCAAGCTCTTTTACCGGCTGTTGGTACAATCTCCCGTTTTGGATGGAAAGCTCGCGCGGCAGGGTCATCTGCCCGAACCATTTCTTCCCCTTCATCCCGCTTTGGTCACAAGTATCCCAATTCTGCATCCACGCAATCATGATCCTGCGCCCATCCGGGGCAAGCAGGGTCTGCGGCGCGTAAAAATCAATGCCATAGTCCACCGACTGGTGCTTCTCCCACCGGAATTTCTTCTCCGTTTTATCGTACTCACCGATCAGGCAGAGCGTTCCGTTCCCGTTATGGTACTCAAAGCCCTCCGGCAGCATATCCTGCGGGCTGCAGACCAGCACATGCTTTCCGTCCAGGAAGAAGAAATCCGGGCATTCCCACATTTTCCCAAACTTCCCGTCATTCTCCACCAGTATGCTCTCAAATTTCCACGAAAAACCGTCCGGGCTGCCAAAAAGCAGGATCGCCCCAAGCCCTGCTTCCCCCGGCGGCACGGCCTTTCGCGTGCCAGCCACGCAATGGTAACTGCCATCTTCCTCCTGCCAGATCTTAGGGTCGCGGAAATCATTGCGGCTCATCCCCTCCGGCAGATCCGACTCATCAAGCACCGGGTTCTTATCATATTTTTCGTAGTCCACGCCGTCCCCGACGGCAATGCACTGCGCCTGGATCGTTTCCCCGTGGTCACCGCCCTCCTCGCGGACACCGGTATACATCAAAAGATGCCTCCCGTCCGCAAGCGTCAGCGCGCTGCCGGAAAAGCACCCGCCCGCATCGCACGCCTCATCCGGGGCAAGTGCCGTCGGAAGGTAATCCCAGTGCAGCAGGTCTCGGCTCACCGCATGCCCCCAGTGCATCGAGTCCCACACCGTATCGTAGGGGTTGCTCTGGTAAAACAGATGATATTCGCCTTTATAATATGAAAAACCGTTGGGGTCATTCGTCCAGCCCACACGGGGCGAAAAATGGAATTTGGGCCTTGATTCCTCCCCGATCTCTTTACCGGCCTCCTGCTCGTAGGCCCTCGCAAACAATAATTTCTGGTTGATCACAAAATTCCTCCTATTTAAAGTTCCGCATATCTCCTTCCAGTACCCAATGACCGGGGAAAGGG
>CAYMGZ010000223.1:0-1963 GCA_964390095.1 uncultured Lachnospiraceae bacterium
TGGGGATGAGGAAATAAATTCAATTTCCCGTTTTCTTTTTGCCTCGGCCGCAAGGGAAGCCGGAGCCGGAAAAGCTGTTCCATGCTTCCCTCCAATTTCTTTGCCCAATATGGAACATAAACCCTTTTGCAAAACCATTGACTTTTCCCCCATCCTATACTATGATTTTAGCAAATAACCTGCCATCCAACAAACACCACAAACTCCCGGTGGCAAAAAAGGAGCATGAATAATATGGAAAAAATACCCAATTTGAAAGCTGCCGTTTCCCCAAGTTTCTCGGCTGCCGCCATCCGCGAAGCCACGGCCTGCCTTAGCGCGGATGCCGGGGATTTCGGTGAGGAACTATATACGGAATTTGCCCGCAATGGCAACCGCGTCCGCTACGAGGGGATGAATTTCCACCGCCGCAGGCTCTTAAACCGCCTTGCCCTCGGCGAGCTCTGCGAGGGGGAGGGGCGTTTTTTGCCAAAGCTTTCCCAGGTCATTGCCTGCACCTTGGATGAGGCTTCATGGGTGCTCCCGGCACATTCCGGCGGCAGGCTGCCGGAGGGGACGGAGGAAAATATTGATCTGTTTTCCTCCCAGACCGCAGCGGCGCTCGCGATGGTTTCGGTGCGCCTTGCGCTGGAGCCATTATTACAAAAACGCATCTGGGAGACCATTGACGCGCGCATTTTTACACCGTTTTTAACGCACGATTACTGGTGGCGCGACCTTGGGGAAAACCGCCGCGCCGTCCCGTCCAACTGGACCCCCTGGTGCATCCACGGGGTATTGGAATGCGTGCGTGCCGTGATGCCGGACGCACTGCCTTGGTGCGACGATATGATGGGACAAGAAAACAATATACAAACTGCAGGGCAGCAGAAGGGCACAGTGACGCGGCAGGAATTTCCATCCCCTGCCTCCTTCCTGCCAAAAGAACGCCTGCCGCAACTGCACGGGATCGCACAAAGCTGCCTTGCCTCCCTGCACAATTATTTTTCCGATTACCCGGACGACGGCGGCTGCGATGAGGGTGCACAGTACTGGGAACATTCCGTCGGGCATTTTTTTGAATGCGGTTTCTTCCGGGAATTTGATGCTACAAAATTCCTGGCCATGTGCTCCTTTATCCGCAGGGTACATATGACCGGCAATTACTATATGAATTTTGCGGACTGCGCCGCGCGCATCCTGCCAAATGCCTCGATGGTCTTTTGGATGGGTAAGATATTCCATGACACGGAATTATCGGATTTTGGCATTTTCCTCTCCCACGCCCAGGACACGGCGGCACCTGACCCCACGCTCCGGGATAACATGGATTTCCGGGCAATTTTAAATGCCGCGCTTGCATCCGGTTTGATGGAACCTTCCCCGGTTCCACAGGTACAAGCCCCCGCACCTTCCCTGCCGTGGCAGGCACAAATCCCGGCACCTCCCGCCATTTTGCAGGCACACGATTTTTTTGCCTCCCTCTCGGCGGGGATTTTCCGCAACCCGCGGTTTTGCGTGGCCGTCAAGGGGGGGCATAACGGCGAAAACCATAACCACAACGATTGTGGCAATGTGATCATTTACGGCAACGGCCAGCCGGTCCTGATCGATGCCGGTGTTGGCGCATACACCAAGGATACTTTTTCCGAGCGCCGCTACACGATCTGGACCATGCAGTCCTCCTACCACAACCTCCCGGAAATCAACGGCTGCATGCAGCAGGACGGCAGTGGGTTTTGTGCAAAAAATGCCATATTTTCCGAAAACGGATTTTCCTGCGAGCTTTCCAGTGCCTACCCGAAAAAAGCAGGTCTTTCCTCCTATCAGCGCAGTGTAAAAATAAGTGAAAAATGCGTGAAACTGATTTCACGGTTTTTATTTGAAAATACCAACAACCATCTGGTTCTGAATTATATGCTTGCCGTAAAGCCTGAACTGACCGATTGCCGTGCCTATGTCAACGGCTGCCTTATAAAGCTTC
>CAYMGZ010000223.1:1973-5402 GCA_964390095.1 uncultured Lachnospiraceae bacterium
CGTGGAAACCATTGAATTTGGGGAAGACGAAAAACTCTCCCCGGTCTGGGGGCATTGTGTTTACCGCCTGCGCGGGGAAATTGAAATTCCGGATCACCATTTTACCGCAGTAACTATCGTGGAACCTGATATGGGAAAATATGGAAAATACAAAGAAAAGAAAATGCCAGCCTATACCGTGGTCGGCGACCCTGATCAATTAACAAAAGAAGAACTGCCAGAACACAATTCCCACACCGTTTACCTGCCTGCTGCCCATGCCCTTGATATCCGTTTTATGAAGGAGGCCATGGCACAGGCAAAAAAAGCCGCAGCGGCAGGGGATGTGCCGATCGGCTGCGTCATTGCACGGGGGGAGGAAATCGTTGCGGCCGCCTATAATATGCGCAACCAAAATGCCTCCGTCCTCGCCCACGCGGAAACGCTTGCCATCGATGAAGCCGCGGAAAAATGCGGGGATTTCCGGCTGGAGGACTGCACGCTCTACGTCACGTTGGAACCATGCCCGATGTGTGCCGGGGCAATCGTGCAGGCCCGTATCCCCCGCGTGGTGATTGGTACCATGAACCCGAAGGCGGGCTGTGCAGGCTCTGTTTTTAATCTTTTGCAGACTCCGCGTTTCAACCACCAATGCGAAGTCGTGACCGGTGTCTGCCGCGAGGAATGCAGGGAACTTCTGCGCGGTTTTTTCCAGACACTCCGCTAATTCCTCTGCACGAACCTGCGCATAAAAAACAGTGCCGGATGGCGCTGTATGGAGGTATGATTATGATAATACATGGCCTTACGAAATTAACACTTCTTGATTTCCCGGGTCATATCGCCTGTACCGTATTTACCGGCCATTGCAACCTTCGCTGCCCTTTCTGCCACAACGCCCCGCTCGTACTTTTCCCTGACAGGCAGCCAACCGTCACGGACGACGCGCTTTTTGCCTTCCTCAAAAAACGGGCCGGGACTCTTGAGGGGGTTTGTGTGACGGGCGGTGAGCCGACCCTGGCACCGGATCTCCCCGCATTCCTTAAAAAAATCAAATCACTCGGCTACCTGATAAAACTTGATACCAACGGCACAAACCCCACCCTGCTGCGCCAGACCGTGGCAGAAGGGCTTGTGGACTATGTTGCCATGGATATCAAATCCTCCCTTTCCCGTTATGCCGGGGCGGTCGGGATCCCGGGGTTTCTAACGGATATGGTACAGGAAAGTGCCGCGTTTCTCATGCGTGCGGGCATCCCCTATGAATTCCGCACGACGACCATGCGCGAGCTGCACGATGCTGCCACATTTTCCGAAATCGGCAGCTGGCTTCATGGTGCGCGCGCCTATTACCTGCAGGCATTCCGGCCGGACGGTGATTTAATCTGCCGCCATTCCAAAATCCCGCAAACACTCACCGCTTACTCCGCTGCGGAAATGAAAGAATTCCTCGCGTTACTCGCACCACATTTTGATACGGTCGGGCTGCACGGTGTTTCCTAAAACACCATAATTATATCAATATTTCTGAAAGGACATTGTCATGCTTTACACCTACACGACCGACCGGCTCGAGCTGAAAATTTTGGATGAAACCTTTGCCCCGGTTACTCTGGAATTTTTTGAAAAAAACAGGGGGCATTTTTCGGCATGGGAGATGGAACACCCGGCGGAATATTACACGGAGGAATACCAGCGCCGTATACTTGCGACGGAATCCGTGCAATATCTGCGCTCCCATGCCATCCGCTACTATTTTTTCCTGCCGGAGCGGAAAATACCAATCGGAACCGCTGCATTTTCCCAGATCGAGCTTGCCCCACAAGCCTGCTGCCGCATCGGCTACCGTCTTGACAGGGATTTTACAGGGCAGGGCTATATGACGGAAGCACTGCGCTTTTTAATCCCGAAGGTTTTCTTTTTCTACCGCCTCCACCGGATGGAAGCCAATATCCTGCCGGAAAATGAGCCCTCCCTCCAGCTGGCCACGCGCCTTGGTTTCCTGCCGGAAGGCACCGCGCGCGGCTTTGCCCCCATTGGCGGGCGTTACCGCGACCATCTGCGCTATTCGCTGCTTGCAGATGACATATTCCCACAGTGAATGGCACGCTTTTCTTGCCATCCATGGAAATAAGGGTCACTCCCCGCTTTTTGTTTCCGGAAACCCGACTTCCATATACCAGTAGCCGAAATCCCCCTGCTGCAATGGCTTTTTCCGGACAGGGCAAAATTTTGAAAACCCAAACAGCTGTGCCATATGCTGCTCCTTCGGATCATAAACACCCGGCAGCATCAGGTAACAATTCCGTTCCTTGCCCCGCATTTTCCTCACAAAAAGCATATGGTGGTAGGCGTAATAGGAATGCAGCAAAAAACTGTTTCCCGCATATTTCCACATTTCACGCGGCAAAAGTCCGAGATCCTGCGGTTCCATGCGCACGCTGCGCTCAAATTCCTGATGCTCAAACGGGTACATCGCGGGCAGGCAGGAAAAAACACGGCTTTCCAACGCGGAAATCCTGCTCTCCTTTGGAACATTTCCCGTTGTTTTGGGAATGTGGGATTCTTCCGCACTTTCGGTGTGCAGTGCCGGTGCCGGTTTTGGGGCAGGTGCTGGAGTTTCCTGCTGTTGTTTTGGGTCGGGGTTTCTATTTGGGTCAAAACCAGGCTGGTCCTTTTCCTTTTGCTGTGTATCAACGGTATTTGCTTTTTCTTCCGGATCCGGGTTGGAGCTTTGTTTTTCTCTTCCATCCATGCCGTCGGCATCTTCTTCCTGGTTGGATTTGGCTTTCCATTTTTCCGCCCCGCCCCCATGTTTTGTCCCTTCTTCCAAACTCATTTTATCCTTTCCATTTTCCCCTGTCACCTTATCCCCTTGTCCTTTTTCCAACAATGCGGCAATCGCCTGCATGACCGGGATTTCAACCGGTTCATCTTCCCATGAGGAAATCAGGTATTTCCCCCTGTCATCGTACAAAAGCAAGCCATTCATCTCCTGGAACAGCAGCCCGCTCCCCCGCAGATCCGATGCGTCCTCCACAAAACGGGTTCCCTCCCCGCCCTGCCCTTTTTCCATACGGCCAAGCAAAACGCCTTCCCTATGCCCCGCCTGGCTTTTATACAGGCACACGCGGTAATCCCCCGCCCGGTTATCCGGCGTTACATGCAATGTCATGGTCAGCTTCCCATCCTTTAACTCCAACTTCGCATATCCCGCATTCCTTTTCTTCACCCCGTTTTCATAAGCATAAATATATGAAATCCATCTCCTATAATCCGACATACTTCCCTCCGTTTTCCTGCAGCCTGCCAAACACCATGCCTCCGCCTCCACAAGCACAATATGCTGCCTTTTTCCTAATTATGATAATTTTATGGTAACTTTCTCATTTTTGTGGTATAATCTCGACAGAGATTATACCTGCGCCGGTTCGCCGTCCGACCAAAGGG